>JBFHPX010000081.1:0-9156 GCA_041592575.1 Alcanivoracaceae bacterium | reverse complement strand
CAGAGCAAGCTGGTGCCGATGGCATTACCGTCCACCTGCGAGAGGATCGTCGCCATATTCAGGACCGTGATGTCGAGCTGCAGATGCAGACCAGCCAAACCCGCGTCAACCTGGAAATGGCGGCAACCGAGGAGATGATTGCTATCGCCTTGCGGCTCCGGCCGCCACATTGTTGTCTGGTGCCGGAGAAGCGCGCGGAGCTGACTACGGAAGGCGGGCTTGATGTGGTTGGCAATGAGGCAACCCTGCGTAAAGCATGTGGACGTTTGCAGGACGCTGGTATCCAGGTGTCACTGTTTATCGATGCCGATGGCCGGCAGATTGAAGCGTCGCAACGCTGCGGTGCTGCGGCCATTGAGATTCATACCGGCCACTATGCTGAGGCCGAGGATGACGCCAGCCGCCAACGGGAATTGCAGCGAATTCGTCGAGGCGTTGAGCAGGGCCGGGCGGCAGGACTTATCGTCAATGCCGGGCATGGCTTGCATTATCACAATACCGTTGAGATCGCTGCATTGTCGGGTATTCATGAGCTGAATATTGGCCACAGCATTATTGCCCGTGCTGTTCTCACCGGTCTTGATGAGGCGGTACGAACTATGCGGGTGCTGATTGATCAGGGGGCCGCGCTGGCAAAATGATTGACGGTATCGGTACGGATATCGTGCGCATTGCACGCATGCAGGCGGCACTTGGCCGACGCGGGGATGCGCTTGCACATCGGTTGCTGGCACCGGTGGAGTTACCGGCTTTTTCAGGCCACCCTGATCCGGCCAGATTCCTGGCAAAACGTTTCGCCATCAAGGAAGCGGTGCTGAAGGCATTAGGCACCGGGTTGCGCGGGGGCATTCGCTGGCACGACATCAGTGTTGACCATGATCATGCTGGCAAGCCGCTGCTCGCTTTGAGTGGAGAGGCAGGACGACGGCTCGGTGACAGGCGTTGCCATCTCTCTGTCAGCGATGAGCAGGATTACGCGCTGGCTTTCGTGATAATCGAAAGCGAATCCTGACTGCTCAGTAATTGCATTTCCCCGATCAGCGCGCTGAGGGCAAGACGGATGTCATCGTCACCAGCATCACTTTTCAGCAGAGTTTCCAGCTTGCCAGCCAGTGCTTCAAGGTGTGGGGTGCCGCAGTAACGGGTGGCGCCATGCAGGCGGTGAACATGTTCCAGTAGCTGCTTGCGGTCTCCAGCTCGTTCCAGCTGGCGCAGGTCTTCGGCGTCATCCGGGAGTTGATCAAACAGCCGGGTATGCATGTCAATGACCAGGTCCGGCTTGCCGGCACAACGGCTTAACGCCAACTCTGCGTCGAGGTGGTCACTGTTGTCGGCCACGTCCGGACTGCCATGCTCCGGGACCTGGCCAGCCGGTGAATTTTGCCCGGTCCAGCGTCCCAGCAGATGGGTCAGATGTTTTTCATTCAGTGGCTTGGTCAGGTAGTCATCCAGTCCTGCGTTAAGCAATTGCTGACGTTCGCTGGCCATGGCATGGGCGGTCAGCGCGATGACCGGGATATGCTGCCCGGGTTTTTCCTGCTGCCGCAAACGCCGGGTGGTTTCTATGCCATCCATGCCCGGCATCTGGATGTCCATGAAGACAATGTCAAAGCGTTGTTTGCCAAACTGGTCGATAGCATCCAGGCCATTACTGCAGGACGTCACCTGCACGCCCATCTCGGACAGGAACACCTCTGCCAGACGAAGGTTGCCTTCGTGATCATCTACCACCAGCGCCCGGATATTGTTGAAGCGCTGTTGTGGTGCAAGGGCATCCTCACTGGAGACGTGCTCGCCGGACAGTTCCAGCAGGGCATCATAAAGACGTAGTCGAGTCGCCGGTTTGCCCAGCAATCGATAGGGTCCGGCCTGTTGATCAAGCATTTTCTGCAGGCGATCAGCGTGCGTGGTCAGAATCACACAGCGGGCGCCCTCTCGCAGTTTTTTGTCGACACGAGTGAGCAGGTAATCATCCGGCATGGTCGCGGCGGGCAGGCCGATAATCATCAGGCCGGTGTCATTGTCGTCGCTGGGCAGTTGCTCAAGCGTTGCCGCCTCGGTGACGTTCATGCCCCAGCCGATCAACATGTGATGCAAGCCGAGGCGGGCGTGCTCATCTGCTTCCACCAGCTGTACAGACTGTCCCTGAAAAGCACGGAAAGTATCCGGTACATCATGCTCATCTATCTCTGCGCGCAGGGTGAACCAGAACGTGGAACCTTTACCCCAGACTGACTCGACTCCGATCTCTCCACCCATTTCCTGCGCCAGCCGTTTCGAGATCGCAAGGCCGAGGCCGGTGCCGCCTGCGCGCCGACTGACGCTTTGGTCAGCCTGAGTGAAGGCATTGAACAGATCCCGCTGCATGGCTTCTGTCATGCCGGAGCCGGTATCGGTGATGGTCACCTTGATGGTGGCGGTGTCGTTGCGCTCTTCCTCAAGCATGGCTCGCACCACCACCGAGCCCTGATCGGTAAATTTGATCGCATTGTTGACCAGGTTGATCAGGATCTGGCGGATGCGTAGTGCATCGCCCAGTATGCGCGGCGGCAGGTCACTGTAAATGATGGCTGCCTGTTCCAGTCCCTTGTCCTGTGCCAGCGGCGCCAGCATGGTCTGGACGTCTTCGATCAGGTCATGCAGGCTCAGTGGTGCCTGCTCCAGACTCAGCTTGCCCGCTTCGATTTTCGAGAAATCCAGAATATCGTTGATGATCGCCAGCAATGACTCTGACGATTTGCGAATGGTGTTCATGTAGTCGCGCTGTCGCGGCGTCAGGCCGGAGCGCAACAGCAGCCGGGTGAAGCCAATAATGCCGTTCAGCGGCGTGCGGATTTCATGGCTCATGTTGGCAAGGAACTCGGATTTGATCTGACTTGCCTTGAGGGCTTCCTTTCGCGCCATATCCAGTTCGATATTCTGGATCTCGATGGTTTCCAGTGTTTCGCGCAGATCCTCGGTGGCCTGGTCAACATTGTGCTGAAGTTCGGTCTGGGCCTCCTCCAGTGCGCGTGCCATGGTGTTAAGGGCGTCGCGCAGCTGGGCCAGCTCGCCAGGGGCTCGGGTCTGGATGCGGGTGTCGAGGCGACCATCGCGAATGCGCTCGATGCCACTGATCAGGGACTGCATGGGGGCGGTCACGGATCGGCTCAGGCGGGCGGTCATCAACAATGCCAGCACGACAATCACCAGCGCGCCAAGCAGAAGTACCAACAGCGTGGTCAGTGTTTCGAGCTGCTGGCGCTGATTGGAGAACTCGACCTCAAGCAGGGCGCCACTATTGCCCAGCGGTGTCAGCCAGCGAGCGCTTTCACCGGTGTTGCGCACCAGATCCAGCACGGAAGTATTGTCTGGCAGCGGGTGCATCCGAGGGCCGACGTGAATTGACCAGGCCTCGTCAGGGTGCCAGAGAGTGGCGGCGCGGACATCCGGCTCGTCAAGGATGGCCTGCAGCAGGCGCTCCTTATCGCGCCGCTGGGCTGGGGTCAGAATGCTGAGCTGGGCCAGATAGCTGTCCACCACCAGCCGCTGCAGGCTCTGGCTGTGGGTGGCGATATCATCCATGCGACTGGCCAGCATGTAACTGCCCAGCGCCAGTACGGCGAGCATGGCCGGCAAGGCGGCAATGAACTGAATGCGGCTGCGCAGGCTATGTTCCACGACGTGCCTTTCCTGCAAACGATAGCGGCATTATGCGGCCAGCACGGACCCGGTGCCAGTCACTGCCGGGACAGGTACAATCCGCTTCCATGAACATACTCAATATTGAAGACACGGTCGGCAACACGCCCCTGGTACGCCTCAAGCGTCTGCCGGGGGATACCACCAATACCATTCTGGTCAAGCTGGAGGGCAACAATCCCGCCGGCTCGGTCAAGGACAGACCGGCTCTGAACATGATCCGCAGGGCCGAGGAGCGGGGTGAGATTCGCCCCGGTGACGTGCTGATCGAGGCCACCAGCGGCAATACCGGTATTGCGTTGGCGATGGCTGCGGCGATGCGCGGTTACCGGATCAAGCTGATCATGCCGGCCAACCAGAGCCAGGAGCGCAAGGACGCCATGCGCGCCTACGGTGCCGAGTTGATTGATGTCAGCAGAGAGCAGGGCATGGAAGGTGCCCGTGATCTGGCCATGGCGATGCAGGCCCGTGGCGAAGGCCGGGTGCTGGACCAGTTTGCCAACCCGGACAATCCACTGGCCCATTACCAAAGCACCGGCCCGGAAATCTGGCGTGATACCGAAGGGCGCATTACCCACTTTGTCAGCTCCATGGGCACCACTGGCACCATTATGGGGGTGTCAAAGTTCCTCAAAGAGAAGAATCCGGCGATTCAGATTGTTGGCCTGCAGCCCACTGACGGTTCGCAGATTCCCGGTATCCGGCGCTGGCCGAAGGAGTATTTGCCTCGCATTTTCGATGCCAGCCGGGTTGATCAGGTGATCGATATGGATCAGAAAACAGCGGAACAAACCATGCGCCGTCTGGCCCGGGAAGAGGGCATTTTCTGCGGAGTTTCCTCCGGCGGGGCGGTGGCAGGCGCGTTGCGTCTGAGTGCTCAGCTGAGCGATGCGGTTATTGTGGCCATTGTCTGCGATCGGGGTGATCGTTACCTGTCTACTGGCGTATTTAACGGCTGATTTTTATTCGCCGTCTGTTTCCAGGGATTAGTCATGAATGTACTGGTATTTGATATCGAAACCATCCCGGATATCGAGGGTGGCCGGCGTATCTATGATCTGGAAGGGCTCGATGACAAGGACACTGCCAGCGCTCTTTTCAATATTCGCCGGCAGGAAACCGGTAATGAGTTTCTGCGTTTGCATCTGCAGAAAATTGTTGCCATCTCGGTGGTGCTGCGTTCAGCGAAGGGCATCAAGGTCTGGTCGCTGGGAGAGGAAGGCAGTTCAGAGAAGGAACTGATTGAGCGCTTTTTCGAAGGCGTGGAAAAGTTTTCGCCGCAGCTGGTCAGCTGGAATGGTGGCGGCTTTGATCTGCCGGTGCTGCACTACCGGGCCCTGCGCCATGGCGTCAGTGCACCGCGGTACTGGGAGACTGGTGATAACGACACCAGCTTCCGTTACAACAATTACCTCAGCCGTTATCACACCCGCCACCTTGACTTGATGGACATGCTGGCCCTGTATAACGCCCGCGCCAACGCGCCACTGGATCAGATTGCCACCTTGCTGGGCTTTCCCGGCAAGATGGGCATGAGCGGTGGCAAGGTATTCGATGAATTTCAGGCAGGTAATCTGAAAGGTATTCGCGACTACTGCGAAACCGATGTGCTGAATACCTGGCTGGTGTTCCTGCGCTTCCAGTTGATGCGTGGTCATCTGGATACCACTGGCTATGAAAAAGAAACGGCGTTACTGCGGGACTGGCTGAAGCAGGAAAAGCAGCCGCATTTTGACGAGTTCCTGGCCGCCTGGCCGGAGGGCGTCTGATGGCCCGCCGGAAACCCTTGCCGCCGCCGCAGGAGCTGGTGGTGGAGGCACTCAGTCACGATGGCCGCGGCATCGCCCGGCCGAATGGCAAAACCACCTTTATTGACGCGGCTCTGCCGGGCGAGACGGTGGTGTGCCAGTACACCATGCTGCACAGCAAGTTTGATGAAGGTCGTACCGTCGAGGTGCGGGTGGCCTCCGGGCATCGGCAGACGCCGCCCTGTGCCCATGCCGACCGTTGCGGCGGTTGCAGTCTGCAGCATCTGGACAGCGACGAGCAGGTGCGTCTCAAGCAGACGATGCTGGAGGAGCAGCTGAAACATTTCGGTGGCCTGAAACCGAAGCGCTGGCTGGAACCGCTGCGTGGCCCGGTGACCGGTTATCGGAGCAAGGCGCGCCTTGGCGTCAAGTATGTCGAGGCTCGCGAGCAGGTGCTGGTCGGGTTTCGGGAAAAGCGTAACCACTTCATTGCCGCGATTGATGCCTGTGCGGTGCTGGTGCCGCCGCTCGGTGCGGGGCTGCCGGATCTGGCTACCCTGATCGGCACGCTGGATGGCAAACGCCGCATTGCCCAGATTGAAGTGGCCGCCGGCGATGACGAAGTTGCCCTGATTTTCCGTCATCTGGACCCACTCAGTGATCATGACCAGCAAGCACTGATTGGCTTTTGCCGGCAGCGCGGCTGGCACTGTTACCTGCAGCCGGGTAATGAGCAAAGCGTGCACCGGGTCTGGCCGGCGGAGGGCGAGCAACGCCTGTTCTATGCGCTGCCATCGGCGGATCTGCGGCTGGCGTTTCATCCCACCGATTTCACACAGGTCAACGCTGAAATCAATCGCGCCATGGTGCCGTTGGCACTGGAATTGCTTGACGTTCAGGCGGAGCATCGGGTGCTGGACCTGTTCTGCGGACTGGGTAACTTTACTCTGCCGCTGGCGCGTCTGGCCGCTCATGTCACCGGCGTGGAAGGCAGTCAGGCGATGGTAGAGCGCGGTTATGAGAACGCACGCCGTAACGGCCTGTCGAACGTCGATTTTCACGCCTTTGATTTGACTCGGGATGTGGCCGGGCAGAGCTGGGCGACAGCTCGTTATGACCGGATTCTGGTCGACCCGCCCCGCACCGGTGCACTGGAGATGATGCCGTTGCTGGCGAAAACCGGAGCGAAGAAAGTGGTGTATGTATCCTGTAACCCGGCAACCCTGGCTCGTGATGCCGGCGAGCTGGTGAAACATGGTTATCGGTTGGCGGCAGCGGGCGTTATGGACATGTTCCCGCATACCACCCATGTTGAATCCATTGCCCTGTTCGAGCGCTGATGGTCACGGTAAGACGGCAACAACAGGCCCATGAGGCCGACATTGATGGCAACTTCGAGAACTGGCTGAGTCGGGTCAGTGAGCAGTGTCATGTGCCGGACCGCGAGCTGTTCGCGCGTGCCTGCGAGCGCGCCCGTCAGTGTGAGGATGCCGGTGAGCGTGCCGGCCGGATCTGGCCCTACGTCATTGGTTGCTACCGCATCGGCCTGCAGATGGTCGATATTCTTGTCGAGCTGCGTGCTGATGGCGCCATGCTGCCGGCGGCGGTGTTGTATCGCTCCGTGCGCGAAGGACATTTGTCCTTGCTCGAAGTCGAGCGTGAGTTCGGTGACGAAACTGCGCGTTTGATCGAAGGCGTGCTGCGCATGGCCGCCATTGGTGCAGTGCTTAACCCCACTCGCAAGGCGGTGCTCGGCCAGCATGATGGCCAGCTCGACAATGTCCGCAGGATGCTGGTGGCGATGGTTGATGATGTTCGTGTCGCCCTGCTAAAGCTGGCGGAACGGACGGTGATCATCCGGGCGGTCAAGGATGCCAGCGAGGAGAGACGGCAGAAGGTCGCGCGGGAGGTGTTCGATATCTATGCGCCACTTGCCCACCGTCTTGGTGTTGGCCAGTTGAAGTGGGAGCTGGAGGATTTATCGTTCCGGTATTTGCAGCCGGGCGCCTACAAGAAGATTGCCAAGCTGCTTGATGAAAAGCGTCTGGATCGGGAAGGGTATATCGAGACAGTGATTTCCCAGCTGAAGAACCAGCTGGAGAAATTTGCTATTCAGGATGCCGAGATCCAGGGTCGGGCAAAGCATATTTACAGCATCTGGCGAAAGATGCAGAAGAAACATCTCGATTTCTACGAGGTGTATGACGTCCGCGCGGTCCGTATTCTGGTGAAAGATTTGCGCGATTGCTATGCAGCGCTCGGGGTGGTGCATTCACTTTGGCAGCATGTGCCAAAGGAATTTGACGACTATATCGCCAACCCGAAGGAAAATGGTTATCAGAGCCTTCACACCGCCGTGGTCGGGCCTGACCGGAAAATGCTGGAAGTGCAGATTCGCACCTTTGACATGCACGATGATGCCGAACTGGGTGTCTGTGCTCACTGGCGCTACAAGGAAGGCAGCAAGCGTGACAAGCGTGGTGCAGACTATGAGCACAAGATTGCCTGGCTCAGGCAGGTGCTGGAGTGGCATGACGAGCTCGGCGAGACCAATCTCGACAATGTGGTCGCAGACTTGCGCGGCAACGAGGGTGGCCAGCGTATTTATGTATTTACGCCGGAAGGGCATGTGCTGGATATGGAGGCCGGCGCAACGCCGGTGGATTTTGCTTACCAGATCCACACCGAAGTCGGACATCGTTGTCGCGGCGCCAAGGTTAACGGCCATATCGTACCGCTGAATTATGAGCTGAAAACCGGCGAGCAGATCGAGATTCTGACGACCAAAGAGGGTGGCCCGAGTCGCGACTGGCTGACGCCGTCACTGGGTTACATCAAGACGGCGTCAGCCCGCGCCAGAATCCATCACTGGTTCAAGCGGCAGGATCGTGGTTCACATATCAGTCAGGGCAAGCAGATTCTCGACAAGGAGCTGTCGCGGCTGGCGCTGGAGAAAGTGGATCTCGACAAGCTGGCTCCGGAGCTCAATCTGAAAACGGGTGAGGATGTGCTGGCTGCGCTCGGTGCCGGTGATCTGCGCATTTCCCAGGTGGTGAATCAGGCCCAGGAGCTGTTCAGCACCGATCAGCGTCAGCAGGACCTTTTTGTTCCCGCGAAGCCAAAGGCGACTGGAGCAGCTGACATCACCATTCAGGGTGTCGGCAACCTGATGACGCATATTGCCGCCTGTTGTCAGCCCATTCCGGGGGATCCGGTGATGGGGTACATCACTCAGGGCCGAGGTGTCACCGTGCATCGGGCCAACTGTCCGAACCTGCTGTCGATGCAGGCGGAGGACCCGGAGCGGGTGATCGAGGTCAGTTGGGGGCAGGCGGACCGGATTGCCTATCCGGTGGATATTTTTATTCGTGCCTGGGACCGGCAGGGTTTGCTGCGTGATCTGCTGTCGGTGCTGGCCAATGAGCGGGTCAATGTCACCGCCGCGCATACCGAGTCGCATCCGCATGACAATACCGCGACGATGTTGCTGACCATTGAGATTTCGACGCTTGGCAATCTGGGCAAGGTGTTGGCGAAGATGGACCAGTTGCCGGGGGTGTTGGAAGTGCGGCGCTACAAAAAATAGTGACATTTTCTCTGGTCAGAATAGTTCGCAGTGATCGTCCCGGCCCTGCCTGTTACAACCTCCTGCCGGGACACGCCGTGAATACGTCCCTGTAGGCTTGTGTTCGGCATCCATGCCTCACACAGTCCCGTCAGGAGGTTG
>JBFHPX010000080.1:0-9415 GCA_041592575.1 Alcanivoracaceae bacterium | reverse complement strand
TGCCATCGAGACCACCGGGTCTACGGACACATATTCCCCGGCGCCAAAATGACGTTCGGTAATGACCCCGCTTGTCGGGCTGTAGGCCGTTCGCAAGGCCAGCTCCTGCTCTTTCAGCACCAGCTCGGTTTGCGCCATTTGCATCTCGGTTTCTATCTCGTCGCGCTCATGGGGTGAGAGCAGGTCCTCCTCGAAGAGCTCCTTGTTGCGCTCCTTTTTCCGCTCGGCAAAGCGCGCCTTGACCCGGGCTATATCTACCGCCGCGGCTTCAACGCCCGCATGCAGCTTGAACAGCACCTTGCCCTTGCTGACATGCTCGCCGCGCCTGACCGGAACGCTGCTGATCACGCCGGCGACCGGTGAGCTGATCTGAACTTCGACGCTCGGCTCCAGAATACAACCGAGTAACTCCAGCCGCTGCTGCTGCGGTTCCACGGTGGCAGTGCCGCCCGGTGACGCACTGCGCTCCTCCAGAGGCAGGAACGGGACAATCATATCCTGTGCCTGAACACTGCACGCGAATGACAACCCCATAAGCATCATCACCAATGCGCTATCTCGATGGCAGACAAAATTCATCACTGCGGACCCTTTTCCTGAAATGTCGTTATCACACAATGTCATGAACCCTGATGTAACCGCCGGGCGAATGCCAGTGTCTTTTGCCGCTGACTATCCTGCTTGACGAGATCCATTCTCTGGCGGAAGTGCAGCCTCTCAAGCCGCTGCTGACAATACCGCACCAACCAGTATCTCTGCCGGTGATTCAGGCGTGTCATCAACGGCTCAAGCAGGCGGAATAACGGCGGCGCCAGCTTGACCACCAGCGGATCCTCCAGTGACAGCACCTCACTGACCCGACCAGGATCGCCTTGTCGCGCCGACCGGCCGGCCAGCTGCCGATCAATGCGGGAGGAATCCTGCAGCTCGGTGATGATGACATGAAGTCCGCCTGCGGAGCGGGTTTCGTCCGAGAGTTTTATATCCGTTCCGCGTCCGGCCATGCTTGTGGCAACCATCACCGAGCCGGCGCGACCGGCTTCCGAGACGATCTCGGCCTCTTCGCTGTCCTGTCGTGCATTGAGCACCCTGTGGCGAACGCCATGGCGATCAAGCACGCGACTGACCGCTTCGGAGGAAGCCACCGAGCTGGTGCCCACCAGAATCGCCTGCCCCGAGGCCGACAACTCGCCGGCCAGCTCGGCGACCCGTTCCCATTTTTCCGCCTGGGTTTGGTATACCTCCTGGAAGGCCTGCTCCCGCCGACTGTCCTTCAACAGCGGAATCCTCTCGCTGCGTAACCCATAAATATTCTGCAATTCGGAAGCCACCTCGACACCGGTACCCGTCATGCCGGCCAGATTGGCATACTTGCGGAAAAAATTCTGGTAGCTGATCTCGGCTTGGGTTTGCCGCGGCTTTGTCAGCTCCAGACCCTCCTTGATCTCGATCATCTGCTGCAGCCCCTGTCCCCAGCTCCTGCCAGGCATGATTCGACCGGTGTAGGGATCGACGATCTGGATACAGCCCTCTTCGTCAATGATGTAATCCTGATCCAGCTCATAACGGTGCAAGGCAGAAAGGGCCTGAACCACCAGAGGCTCTCGATACAGTGCGCTGCGCCACAACCCCGAGAGAGCAGAAGTCTGCTCCCGCAGAAAGTCTTTACCTTGTCGGGTCAGCTGTATGCCCTGCTTGTCGGAAACGGTGAAATGATCGTTCTCCTCAAGCTCGCCGGCAAAGACCATCGCCTGACGCAGCAGAACCTCTTCGCGTTCACCGAAACTTTCCTGGCCCGAAATAATCAGCGGTGTGCGGGATTCGTCTATAAAGACGCTGTCCGCCTCATCGACGATAGCAAAGTGAAGCCCGCGAAGCAGGAGCTGTTGCTTCCAACTGACATCCTGCGTCAATGACGCCACCTCCATGGCTCGCAGGCTCTCCCGACCGTCCAGCACGATACGGTCCTTCAGGTAGTCGAAGGTGAGTTCCTTGTTGCTGCAATAACAGATGTCGCAATGGTATGCCTCTCGCCGCTGCGCCAGGTCCCTGTCATGGACAACAATACCCACGGACAGTCCAAGGGCCTGATAGAGGGGGATCATTTCCTCGGCATCACGTTCGGCCAGATAGTCGTTCACGGTCACCACATGCACCGGGATACCCGCCAGTGCCGCCGTGGCCGCCGCGAGTGTTGCCGCGAGCGTCTTTCCCTCCCCGGTGGCCATCTCGGCTATGGCACCCTGGAGCAGTGCCAGCGATGCTCTGATCTGGGTATGGTGATGCGCCATGCCCAGTACCCGGCGACTGGTTTCACGGGCGACGGCAAAAGATGCAATGACGGTTTCATCATTGACCCCGTCGACACGCAGACGACTCCGAACCTCTCGGAGACGCTCGTTCAGCTGCGCATCAGTGAGCTTGCCCAGTTCGTCGGATTCGCGCAGCACTGCATTGACTATGCGATCGTTGGAACCGCGAAGCCGCCTGATCAAGCTGCGTGATATTTCGTAGATGCGCACCACAAAGAGGTCAAAGCGGGTTCGTTCCAGCCAGTTCACTTCGTTGCGAAGCGCGCGCAGCACACTCTGCTTGCGCACATAGGCTGACCCCACCAGGCTAGACATCGAAGTACTCCAGGAAAGTCCTTCGTACTATCCGGTATATACGAAATATCAGCGGTTCAGCCTGATGCTGGAACTTGACGAATACCCGCTGGTTGACCAACGCGTCGAGATCACCAGCCCAGTACAGATCCACGGCAAAGTAAGGTTCCAGGCTCTGCGGTCTGTCCGCAGAAGGGTCCGGCACCACCGATCCACCACCCGTCGGAGTCAGGCTTTCGTGCGGAATGTCCCGCGTTGCCGACGGAAACATTTCCCACCGGGACACCGGCTTCTCCCGCCAGTCGGTAGCCGCCGAAAGGACAAATACCCGCTTGCTGTCATTGCGAACCAGAGACTCGTCTTTCTCCGGAATCATGGCACGAGCACGGACCGTTCCGGGAACGGCAATATGCCCGAGCAAATCGCCGCGGCGATAATGCCGCCCGGGCACGTCCTCGGGAGTTGTTACCCACCAGACCCCCGCTACCGGCGCGCGCAGGGTCAGATTCAGGATTCTTGCCCGTGTTTCCTCCAGCTCCTGCTCGAGACGGCTGACCTCCTCGCTGACAAGCTTCAGCCGTACCGGCTCATCCCAGACGCCGAAACGGCGGGCCCGCGCTTCCTCCAGCTGATGCCTGATCACCTCGGCGCGGGTGGACAGCTCCGGGTTACGGCACCGGATCAGCACATCTCCCGGCTGTACCACGCTGCCGTGGGGCAAAACCTGTTCAGCAAAACAGGCCTCCTCCATCAACACGCGCTGATCTTCGCTGAATTGCACGACGCCCTGCACACTGGTGGACAGGGGGAAGGGAATCACGGCCAATAGCACTATCAGTGCCACCGCGGCGATGGACACAACCAGGAACGGTTCACGTCCCTCACGACGTATATCACTATCGCTCCAGGCCTTGCGAACGGTCGTTATCGCCGGCCATAACCACACCCCGATAAACGACCACATCGCCAGAATAATGCCAATGAAGAAGTATTTTCCGGCCACAAACAAGACGATGGTCACGGTCAGAAACAGCCGGTAAATCAGCGAGGCAATCCCGTAGCAGGCCAGCCAGGCGAACTCCCTGCCGCTCTCTCCGGGTCGCTCCAGACTCTCAATCCCGAAACAGAAGCGCTTGACGATCCAGCCCCAGGCCTGATTTGCCTTTTGCGAAAGGTTGGGAATCTCCAGAAAATCGGCCAGAACATAGTAACCGTCAAACCGCAGTAATGGATTACCGTTGACCAGCACCGTGGAAACACCGGCAATGAACAGGGTGTTGTAGGCGATCGACTTGATCAGGCCCGGCTCGGCGTTGACCCACACCAGCATTGCCAGCGCAGCGATAAAGACTTCGACGATCATGCCGGCGGCGCCCACCAGCATGCGATGATACTTGCTGCGGAAAGCGCCACTGGCCGTGGCATCCACGTAGGGAACCGGCATCATTACCAGCAGCATGACGCCCATTTCATGAACTTCGCCACCATGGCGCTTTACCGCATAGCCATGGCCGAACTCATGCAGGAGCTTGATGATCGGGTAGATGACCCACATGAGCAGCAGGTTTTCCGCGGCCAGCACGCGATCACTAATGCCACTGGTGAGTGGCTGCCAGTACTGCACCGCTGCTACCAGCAGGAAGATGAGCATGCCAATCCAGATCAGCGCCGCCGCCTTGGTGAAAACCGGCGCGACGTAGCGCTCCGTTTTTCGCAGGAACTTCTCCGGGTCCACCAGGGGTATTTGAATGGAGAGGGGGGATTTGAACTTGCCCAGAAGCTTCTTTTTTCTCGCCTCATACTCGCGCTCAAACAGCTCGCCAATATCGCCGCTGCTCTGGAAGCAGATAACGTTGCCCTGATAAAGCCCGGAGATCAGCTGTATCAGCTCTTCATGGGTCGGCATGGTCTCACCCAGCCGTTCGGAGGACAGCGTCCAGAGCTGGTCCACCGTACGCCGGCCGTTCATCAACCCGATGATCCAGTATGCCTCGGGGGAGAGTCGCCGGTTCTGCCCGGTAATGGGGTCTTCCAGAACGTACCAGCGATTGCCACGGTACCGGTGGGTGTGAATGCGGACATGCTTGCGCAGCTCCGGTCGAAGCTCGGCAATGCGGTACCAGTCGCGGGAGAAAAGGTTAGCCGTCACGACATCCTCCCTAGCCCCAGAACCGCCACCATTCCAGGCTGAGCCTGTCGCGCAGGCCTCGCGTCCAGATGGCGATCAGGTGACGGCGGTCAATGGCGACCCGCGCCACCCCCTCCAGGCCGGCGCGGAGCATGTCCTGCCCCCCCTGAAGCTCGGCCTCGACCCGATAAACCGTGTTACCGTCACGCACCTCGGCCATGGGATTAATGCGGGTAACGGTGAAAGCAAATTCCTCGTCGGAAAGGGCGGAGAGCACCAGCCGACCCTGCTGGCCCGGCTCGACATCGCGGATACGGAACTCATCGACATAAAGCGCGAGCCGGAAGCGGTTGCTCGGCGCCAACTCAAAAAGTGTATCGCCCTTGGCAACGACAGTACCGACTCGCTGGCTCAGATCACCTGTAACCACCAGTCCGTCAAAAGGTGCCACGAGCCGAGCCTGTTCTATCTGGAATTCCACCAGCTGCAATTCCGCCTTGGCCCGTTGTATTTCGGCATTGCTGATCTGTACCTGGGCCCGCTCCTGGTTCGCCAGCGCTTCCTCATACTGCCTTTGCGACTGCGCCATCTGACTGATCCAGCTCATGCGCTGAAGGCGCAACTCCCGCGTATCCAGGGTGGCGAGCTCTTTACCTGCGTCGACCCTGTCACCGGCACGGGCGCTGGCGCGCTCGATATAACTGTCAAAAGGCGCTACCAGCGCTCGCAGCTCGCCACCTTCGAGAACGGCATCGGCAGACAGGTTGTACTGGCCCTTGGCGACGAGAAAAAACAGAGACAGGAGCACCAGGGAAGTGACCGCCACTTTCCGCCAGAGGAAGCCCGGACCGGTCAGCCGTTGCAGCTGGGCTTCCACCGCGCGCAGCGCGTGACGATGCAACGGCTGCTCTGCCTGGCGCTTCTCTTCCAGTGCATCGCCGACCACATTGGCCAACGCTTCGGCAACGACAACATCTTCCTCACTGAACGGATTTTCCTGATGCCGCTCGAACAGCACCGCACCATAGCATTCCGCCTCATCTACCAACGGCACCGTCAACAGCGCCCGGGAGCCGACGCTGTCGTTCAGGTTACGATGGGCAACGTTGACGCGGGCATCGTCGTTGGCAGCGGGGAAAGAGACGGTTTCACGCTGATCCACCGCTTCCTGCATGGCATCCGCCGTTGTACGCATCAGTGCATGGCGCTCTGAGTAGCTGCTGCTGTGCGACTGGGCATGTATTTCCAGCTCGCCGCCTCGTGTGTAGCCCAGCACAACGCGTTCACAGTGCAACCGCGAAGCCAGCATGTTGACGTAATACAGTGCCGCATGTTCGAAGGAGTCCGCGTCAAGAACGCCGGCAATACCGTCGAGCACCAGCTCCTGGCGCTCCATCCTGTTTGCCTGAGCGCCAAGAAGCTCACGAGCGATATGCAGTTCAACCCAGCCGGCACACCACTCCACTGCGGCCAGTGCTTCCTGAAGGGCATTCTCATCTGATGCCCTGATCACCAGGGCCACCACCGCACGCACTTCATCGGCAACCACAACGGGCCAGGAGCCGGCAAAAAAACCTTCGGTTTCCAGGGACTTCAACAGGGGCTTGCGTTGACTCAGCGTCTTTTCCGCAATATCCAGCAGGCGTGACTCCCAGCGAGTCTCCAGCGGCACCATTCCGGCAGCCGAGAACGACCCGCTGCGTCGCTGATCAGCGACCAGTAACGCCGCATGGGCACCCGGTATCTTGCTGAAACTCCACTCAAGCCAGTGCCGAAACCACTCCGGGTGGTCTCTGGACAGAAGAATGTCTGTTTCCGCGGCGGATATCATCGTTTGATCAAGGCTTCGCCGAAATGGCTCACCGCCTGTTCCTGATCCGGGCTGGGGCAGTGGAAAACGGGGACCCCCTTCGGCACTTCATGAGTACCGGAGGGGGCTACTGCAGATATTCACTTACCGCTTTCTTCGGTGTCACCCAGAGGGCCAAACCGCTTTTCGTAATCGGCAACCACATTGTTCAGCAGACGGCTGAGGCGCTTGGCCGCGAACGGACTGACGATAATCCGGTCGGTCAGGTCAATTGCCACTTCCTTCTGGCCGGAGCGCCAGGCTCGGTTGGTACCGAACAGCAAGGTTACTTCCTCGCGGGTGCTCGAGACATTACACACATTGGCATAACTGCTTTTCATGTGGGAATCGTCCCAGCGAATAACCGGGCCTTCCGCTTTAATTTTCTTTTTCTCTTCGGCCATTTCCTGCTCCTGTATCTTTACCTGGGCCTGATATCAGCTTCGCTTAGTCGCGAAACCAGTTCTTGTAGGCACTCATTGTCTGCTGTTCAGCTTGGCGACGCTTGAATACCTCGACGGAATCGATATCCAGATTCACCGCTTGCAGCGACTGCTCATGAAGTTCAAGCAAGCCCCACCGGCGCTGTCTGGCAACACCCGCAGCGACCAGCAAGCCAGCGGAAAGCACTGTTTTATCAGCGTTTTCCGCGTCTGCAGGTGCTTGCGCATCTTGCTTGTCAGCCTCCATCCGGTCAAGCGCTTTCTTGATCTCATTCAACTCGGGGAGCGCTCCCCCTGAGATATCTTCCAGCCAGACAATGACCTTGCGCAGCCAGGCACGTACCTCACGGGCATCCCCTTCCGGACGCGTTGCCAGCATCGAGGGATCCAGACCGTACTCTCTGATAATCGACTCCAGTTCGGCGAGCAGCAGAGCCAGCTCCGCGTTCCGGCGCGCAGTCAAGTTGTCCTCGGAGGCCGGCTGATCCGCCGGAGCAGGCGCAGGCGCGGGAGCGCGTCGCTCTGTCGCGATTTCCGCTGCTGCACCCCCAGAGACATCCGAGGGCAATGGCAACTGGCGCAGGAACTCCATCAGCTCAGTGTCGCTCAGGCGCTTGAGTGCTGCGCCGTCCAGAAGCGGCTCCATACGCAGGGCCACGTCAGTGCGTGTCAGCCGGGTATAGCGCTCATCTCCGGTAGAGCCGAACTGAAGCTCCTCGAAGCCCTGCTGCACCTCACTGGCTCTGGCGGCAAGGTCATACAGTCCGGTCGTGCTGTTGGCGATGAGATCCTCGCCCGCGTTATCCGCGGAAAGGCTGAATAACCGGAACTCATCATCCAGCACCACACGTCCGTAGCTGCCGACGAGGACGTCCTCGTCAAACTGGCCCTCGAAATAGTCATAGGCATGACCACCAATCAGGACGTCGAAGGAGGCCCCACCGTTAAGCACGTCACTGCCGCCGAACGACGGGTCGGTGGTCTCGATAAACCGGAAGCCGTCCTGCCGCTGGTACACGGTGGCGAAATCGCCCACCAGAAGATCCGGACCATTATCTCCGTAAATGGTGTCCTCACCGGCACCGCCAAAGCCCATATCCGCACCGTCACCCAGCAGAATATAGTCATTGCCGCCAAGCGTTGGATTGGTGACCGTCAGACGCAGGGACTGGTCGGCATCGAGAGTGATGCGGCCAGTATCGCCGATGGCGATATCGTCACCGGCGCCGGCGGACAGACTGTCATTGCCAAAACCGCCAAACAGCCAGTCTTCTCCCGCACCTGTGCTGACCTGATCATCGCCGTCATAGCCGGTGTCGTGATCACCATCGTTATCCACAAAACGGGAGCCATCCACGTTCTGCTCGACATAGAGGTAGTCCGCGCCGATCAGGTTATTGCCACCGGCACTGTCGATCACGTCGCTTCCGGTACCGCCAACAATGTAGTCATTGCCCTGACCGGAACTGACCACATCGTCTCCCCCGGTGAAGGGCTGGGTACTGCCAAACACCAGATTGCCGTCAGCGTCGCGTGCCGCATAGCCGGTATCAGCCATGATCAGGTTGTTGCCATCGACTGCGGTAATACCATCATCGCCGAAGCCGGCGAAAATCCAGTCGTTATCGACGCCGGTGATGATTGTGTCGTTGCCATAGCCGCTGTAATCGCCATTATCATTGGTCACGGTACGCGAGCCGTCGACAAGATCGGTCAGGCTCGCGTAGTCGCCGGCAACAAAGTTGTCGCCGTCACCGGCGCTGATGGTGTCACTGCCCGTGCCGCCGAAGACGTAGTCCATGCCCGCGCCGGTGGTCACGCTGTCATCGCCGCCCCAGTACGGGTTGGTGACATCAGCCTGCAGGTTGCCAGCAACGTCCAGAGTCACGGTACCGGTATCGGCCATGGTCAGGTTGTCGCCGTCACCGCCATCAACAATGTCGCTGCCCTGACCGGCGAAGATCCAGTCGTTGCCGTCAGTCGAGGTGATGGTGTCCGCACCGTCGAAGCCAGTGTTGTTGCCGTGATCGTTGGTCACCGTGCGTGAACCATCGACATTGAGCTGCGCATCGATGAAGTCGCCGGCGACAACGTTGTCACCTGCGCCCACATCCAGCGTGTCGTTGCCGGCACCGCCGAACACCTGATCGCTGCCGCTGCCGGTGGTAACACTGTCATCACCGTCGCCCGCTGCCCAACTCTCGTTGGTGACATTCACGTCGACGTTGCCAATGGCGTCGAGGCTGTAATTGCCGGTGTCGGCCATGACGACGTTGTCGCCGTCACCGCCGTCGACAATGTCGCTGCCCTGACCGGCGAAGATCCAGTCGTTGCCGTCAGTCGAGGTGATGGTATCGGCGCCGTCAAAGCCGGTGCTGTTGCCGTGATC
>JBFHPX010000079.1:0-9532 GCA_041592575.1 Alcanivoracaceae bacterium | reverse complement strand
GAGGTGATCGACCTCCCGGGCGTGTCCCCGTTACTTCAGCTCCCGCGACGACAGGCCGAGCAGGCGTCTTGCAATGATCAGTTGCTGAATCTGCTGGGTGCCCTCGAAGATATCGAGAATTTTCGAGTCGCGGGCCCACTTCTCCAGCAGTTCATCCTCGCCATAGCCGATGCTGCCGGCCAGTTCGACGCAGCGCAGGGTGATGTAGTTGCCAACCCGGCCGGCCTTGGCTTTCGAGATCGACGCCTCCAGCGAATTGGACTTCTTGTTGTCCGCCATCCAGGCCGCCTTCATCGCCAGCCAGTAGGTCGCCTCCCAGTCCGCTTCCATCTTGTAGATTTCCGCTTCGACGGCGCTGACATTGTCGACCGGTTTGCTGTAATCCAGCGTCGTGTGCTGCTTCAGCAACTCGCGGATGCGATCCAGCGATGCCTTGGCACAGCCGAGCGCAAAACAGGCCACCAGCGGCCGGGTGTTGTCGAAGGTTTCCATGACGCCGGCAAAGCCCGTGGCGACATCAATTTCCGGATTGCCGAGCAGGTTTTCCGCCGGCACACGGCAGTCGGTAAAGTTGATCGCGGCGGTATCGGAAGCGCGGATACCGAGCTTGTGCTCAAGCCGTGCCAGCTCCATGCCCGGCGTGCCCCATTCGACCACAAACGACTTGATCGCTGCCCGACCCAGTGACAGATCCAGCGTTGCCCATACCACCACACAGTCGGCGCGCTGGCCGGAAGTCACGTAGATCTTTTCACCATTAAGGACATAGTGATCGCCATCCTTGATGGCGGTGGTACGAATTGCTGCGGAATCGGAGCCACAACCCGGTTCGGTAATGGCCATCGCAGCCCACTTGCCCTTGAACCGCTCAAGTTGCTCATCGTTGGCGACTGCAGCAATGGCTGCGTTGCCAAGGCCCTGACGCGGCATGGCCAGCAGGAAGCCGACATCTCCGTAGCTCAGTTCCAGGGCGCCGAGGCAGGTGCTCATATTGGCGCCATTTTTCACCGAACCATCATCAGTGATACGGCCTTTTCCAGTCTGGCTGGCGCCAGCGCTGGACTCCGGGTCACCCTCGTTGAACCCGTCAAGTACCGAGGCGAGCATATCCAGCTCTTTCGGGTATTCATGCTCGGCGCGATCGTACTTGCGCGAGATCGGCCGGAACACGCTCAGTGCCACTTGATGAGCATTGTTCATGATTGGACGAAACTTTTTCGGGATTTCGATATTCATGTTGTCAGTCTCCCGTGATTAAAGGTGCAGGCCGCCGAAGGCGACACCGACAACGCGCAAATCGCGATACCAGCGTTCCACCGGATACTCGTGGGTAAAGCCATGACCGCCGAGCAACTGGACGCCATCGGTGCCGATTTTCATCGCCTTGTCTTTTACCAGGGTGCGCGCCAGATACGCTTCGCGCTGGAATGATTTACCCTGTTCGGCGCGGCATACGGCGCGATAGGTCAGCATGCGCATGGCATCAATTTCGATGGCCATGTCGGCAATGATGAAGGCGACCGCCTGACGGTAGCTGATCGGTTCACCGAATGCCTTGCGTTCATTGCAGTAGGGGATCACGTAATCCATCACCGCCTGGCAGGCACCGATCGCCAGCGCACACCAGGCCAGCGTGCCCATATCAACAAATGCGCGGTAATCGAAATCACCGTTGCCGAGTTTGTTGGCCGCCGGCACGCGGACGTTGTCGAGAATCAGTGGCCGGCAGGCAGCGGCGCGAATACCCATGCTCGGGTCATCGCCACAGCTCAGGCCTTCACTGCCACCTTCGACGATAAACACCGCCGGGCCGTTGTCGGTCTGCGCGGCGACCAGAAACAGTTCTGCCTCTGCGGCCAGCGGCACCAGCGATTTCTTGCCGCTGAGCAGCCATTGGTCACCGTCCTTGCGGGCGCTGGTGGTGAGCTGCATGGGATCAAACAACAGGCTTGGCTCGGCAATGGCGATGGCAGCTTTCGGCGGCTTGTCTTCAGTAAAGGCTGGCAGATAGCGGGATTGCTGATCGGCGGTGCCCCAGGCGGTAATGGCATTCGCCACGCCCATCGGCGCAAGGATGGCCACCGCCTGACCCATATCGCCATGGGCGAGATCTTCCGCCACCAGCATGCCGGTCACCGTCGAGCGCTCGCCAGCTGCACCGCTAAGTGCTTCCGGGACGGCGAAGAAGTTCAGGCCCAGCTCCAGCGCCGCCGCCAGCGTTTCGTCGCTGGTCTGTCGTGCCATGTCGGCTTGTTCGCCAGCCGGGCGCAGCATGTCCCGGGCAAAGGCCTGGACCGAATCGCGGATCATCTGCTGTTCTTCGGTGATGTTCAGGTCAAACAGATCGGTGGTGTGCCCCGGCGCCGTCAGCCGTTCCGGCTTGTCGAGCTTTTTCGACGCCTTGAAAGTGCGAGCGGTGGTGGTGATAACCCGGAACCCCGTTTTGGTCAGGGTGTAGGCCATCCGTTCGATAAATCTGCGCAGACCAATCTTGTCCAGCACTTCCGAGCTGGCCAGCTTGTTCAGGGAGCTGAGCGCGTAGCCGACTGCATCTTTGGCCATGGGGATAATCCTCCGGGTAGTGAAACGCCCCGGATTATGCGCGGCCGGGCGGATTACCCCTTGACCGCACCGCCTTTGGCGACAGTCACCAGAGCAAGCGGAGCTGGCCTGTTGCTCCGGGTGCTCTGGTGTCTAAGCGCCATTTGCACACGGCCAGGGCGCGACGGCGCCAGCAACATCGGTGCTTTAACGCACACCGAACAGCAGGTTCAGGCCCAGATAGGCTTCGGCATCGGATTGCTCGTTGTCGAAGCCATAACTTGGCCGGAGACCGACATCAAGGCTCAAACGGTTTCGCAGCCGGCGCTGGCCACCGGCTTCGGCGGTGATGATGGTCTGGTCATCGGTGAAAGTGCTGTTGTCGATACGGCTGCGGCCGACGCCGATTCCGAGATAGGGCTCCCAGCCGTGACGTCGGGTATCGGCGAAGTGGTAACGTACCGTGCCATGTGCCAGGGTCAGATCGACGCCGATGCGGCTCGCGGCGAAGCGCGCATTGTTGCGCTCCCACCAGGCCTGTACCGACCAGTTCGGTGAAAACCGTCGGCCTAACTGCAGGCCCGCCAGCGTGGTGTCGGAAAGGCGGTCTTGACCGCGACTGTTGAAATCCCAGACATACTGGCTGATGTGGGCGCCAATCCAGTCATGGCGGTGCGGCATCTCAAACTCTGCGGCGGCAAGCAGACTACTGCTCAACCCTGCGCACAGGGCAATCAGGATCCGTTTCATCGGCACACTCTCATTTGATCCGTTTCAAGTCGGGTTATCCGGAGCTTTGCAGCCCGCGCCAGGTGGTTTCGCTGATGATTCGCAGCATGCCGAGCAGTGGTATCACCAGCACCATGCCGGTAATGCCGCCGACATGCCCGGCAACGACCACGGCCAGCATCGCCACCGCTGGATGCAGGTTGACGCTGCCGGCGAGCAGAAAGGGAATGACCACGGCATTGTCAAAGCCAAATCCGACAGCCAGTACCAGCACAATTTCCATCAGGGTGCCGGGGTCGAGACCGGGACCAGCTACCATCATCAGTACCGGAGCAATCATCGCCAGCACCGGGCCGAGGTAGGGCACCAGACCGGCAACGCCGGTCAGTACACCAAGCAGCACCGGTGAGGGCAGGCCAATAATCCAGAAGCCGATTGCCGTGATGGTGGACAGGATCAGTGCCTGCAGCACCAGCCCGCGCAGATACGCCTGCAGACGGGCGCAGACCCGGTGGTACATCAACCAGCCGAGCTCGAACTGGTTGTTTGGCAGCAGGCTCAACGCTCGATCACGCCAGCTGCGATAGTCACGCAACAGGAACCACGCCAGTGGTGGCACCAGAGCGAGATTCAGCAAAAGGTTGGCGAACCAGGAGGTGGAAGCAAGCAACCTTTCAGCGCGGGCGGCACCACGCAGGTCGAGTTCGAGCGAAGCGACCTGCTCGGCAAGGTTGAGCTGAATGCCCATGACGACGGCCAGATAATCATCAAGCTGTACCAGAGTCTGGCTGATGCCAAGTTGCAGTTGCTCAAGATCCTGGCCGAGTTGCGGCAGATAGTCGCGGGCACTGTCGATCAGGTGCGCGGCGCCGTAAACCAGGCCGATAAGAGGCGGCAGCAGGGCACTGGCAATGGCCAGATCCTTGCGTACGCTGGCGGCCTGCAGGGTACTGACCAGTGGCTCCAGCAGCAGGTAGAACAGGATGCAAAGCAGTACCGCAATCCAGATCGGTTTCAGCAGGTAGCCAATCGCCAGCGCCATGGCTGCGCCAGTCAGCATGCGCAACAGCCACAGTTTCATTCGCTGCTGACCTCGCCGCGGTTGCTGCGATACAGGCGTGCGACCAGCAACCGGGCCAGATTGGTCATGATTTCCAGGCCGGCACCGGGACGATGACGAACAAACTCCTCAAGCTGGAAACGCACCAGAAACGACACAGTGGCCTGATCGACGGCGATGGCGCTGGCGGAACGGGGAGCGTCCTGAAGCAGTGCCGCTTCACCAAAGAAATCACCCGGGCCGAGCTCGGCAATGCGGTGATCTTCACTTTCAATGGCAATTTTTCCGGATATGACCACTGCCGCGGAAACGCCCGCCTCACCTTCGCGAAACAGATACTCGCCCGGTTGGTAATGGCGCAGATGGGTACGTTCAACCAGCCTGTGACAGACCGACGCCGGAATGTCCTTGAGCAGTGGAGTGTTGCGCCAGAACTCACGGGTGGCTACCTCGGGATCCTTGCGGCGGAACGGGTTTAACCAGAGATGGCGCTGGGAAGATGACACGGCCCTTCCTCAGTGATCGCTGTCAGGCGGCAGACGGCTGTGTGTGCCGTCGCAAACCGGGCGCGTGGCAGACTGCTTGCAGCCGCAGAAAAATACGATCTTGTCTTTCGGCGCGGTGTAGGCAACGGGAGCAAGGCCAGTGCCTTTATGGCTGCCGTCACAGAACGGCTGGTTGGCACTGAGTCCGCAGTTGCACCAGTAATAGGTCTTGTCCTTTTCCACCGGTAACGGGAAGGGGGTGCGACTGGCAATTTTCGGCTTGTCCATTTCCGTTCTCCGTGGCCCGGGGATGTCCTGAAACTGTCATGCAAACTTCACTGGAGCGCAACCATGTCTGGCCAGACTGCCGTCAATGGGGACATGGAGCACCACATGCTTGCTCAGGCAGCCGGAAAAATCAAAGCAATAAACAGTGCGTTGGCGCGCCCGTTTG
The DNA here is from genome assembly GCA_041592575.1 of Alcanivoracaceae bacterium. GTDB lineage: Bacteria > Pseudomonadota > Gammaproteobacteria > Pseudomonadales > Alcanivoracaceae > PGZG01. Next base: position 4,263 of record JBFHPX010000079.1, on the reverse strand, counting down.
TCGCCACCGCGGAAAAGTTCAGGCTTCAGGGAAAAGACGCACCGTCCGCAGGGAGTGCGGCCCGATTTGTTGCCGAGTTTACCGGTTCACGCAGGGATATCATTCGGGCCCAGCGGCTGCGCTACCGGATCTTTTCAGAAGAGTATGGCGCCAGCTTCCGGGCCCCATTTGGCCTCGACCGTGACCGTTTCGACAAGCACTGCCTGCATCTGGTGGTGCGCGATACCCGCAGCGGCGAGCTGGTGGGCTACACCCGGGTGCTGACGGCGGAGGCCGCGGCCCGTGCCGGCGGCTACTACTCCGCCGGTGAGTTCGACCTGGCGATGCTGGCAAGGCTGCCCGGACGGGTGGCGGAAATCGGCCGTACCTGCATTCATCCCGAGCACCGCAGCGGTGCGGTTATTGGTGTGCTCTGGTCGCGTCTGGCGCAATTCATGGTTGAGGACCGGATCGATCATCTGATCGGTTGTGCCAGCGTGGCGCTGGGCGAGGGTTACGATGTTGGAGCCATTGTCGGTCGTATACGCGAGCGCCATCTGAGTGCGCCGATGTTGCGGGTGGCTCCGCGCCTGCCGTTGCAACAGCTCAGCGTTTCGGAAGGTGGTTCCGAGCGTATCCCGGCGTTGCTAAAGGCCTACCTGCGGATGGGCGCAAGGGTGTGTGGTGAGCCGTGCTGGGACCCGGCATTCAACTGCATTGATTTCTTCATCCTGCTGTCGCTGGATGATCTGCCGGCCCGTTATGTCCAGCATTTCCTGCAGCCGGCACCGGCCAGCCTGCAGGTTGTCTGATGGCGGCTATTGCCCTGCGGTCAGCACTCTCGGCGGGGGTTGAGCTGCGCCGTCTGTGGCGGTTGCTGCGAGTGTTGATCCATATTCTGTACGGCCTGCTACTGGCATTGTTGATCGGCGCTTTCTGGCAGCCGTATCGGCCGCTGGTACAGAAGGCGACACGACACTGGTTGCGTGGCTTGCTGGAGATCCTGGCGGTGCGCATGGAGGTGCTCGGTCAGCCATTGCCGGGCACCGTGTTTCTGGTCAGCAATCATGTTTCCTGGCTCGACATACCACTAATCGGGGTGCAGAGGCCGGTGCATTTTCTGTCCAAGGCCGAGGTGCGTGACTGGCCCCTGATTGGTTTGCTGGCGCAGGCCGTGGGAACCCTGTTTATCCGTCGAGGCAGCGGCGAGTCTCAGCGCAAGAGTGAGGAAATTGCTGATCATTTGCGCCTTGGCAGGACGGTGCTGATTTTCCCCGAAGGTACCACCACCGATGGCCGGATGGTGCGGCGCTTTTTTCCGCAACTGTTTGCGGCGCCATTGCTGGCGACGGTGCCGGTGCAGCCACTGGCCCTGCGGTATCTGGATGAGCTGGGCGAAGCGGATGGCGAGCTGGCCTTTATCGACGACGACGCGTTTCACCTGCATCTGTGGAAAATGCTGCGTCGTGACCAGATCCGGGTCAGGCTGTGCTGGGGCACGCCGCTGGTTGCCGATAGCGATCGCGAGCAGCTCGCCCGGCGCGCCTGTTGCTCGGTGTCTGCCATGCTGTCAGCGTCATTACAGGACACTGCTGCATAGTCTTCCTGCCCCGGACTCCGGTAGCATCCACAGCGATGCCAGCGGAGAACCTTCATGAGCAAAGCTACTGACCTTAACCGCAACTACAGCTCGCCGGCTTGAAATACTCTCTGCTACTGGTGCTGCTGTTAAGTGGTTGCCAGATCGGTTATTACGGCCATATTGCCCGCGGCCATTTATCACTGATGGCTGACCGGCAGCCGGTGGCCAGAGTGCTTGAGACCGACACCTTGACCGGGCACCAGCGCCAGCAGTTGCTGCTCAGTCAGCAATTGCTGGTATTTGCCGGGCAGCGGCTCGATCTGCCGGTGGGAAAAGTCTATCGCGACTATGTTTCCCTGCCCGAAGACTGGGTGGTCTGGAACCTGTTTGCCGCGCCGGAATTTTCCTTCGAGCCGCACAACTGGTGTTATCCGCTAATCGGCTGTGCCGGCTATCGCGGCTACTTCACGGTTGCCCGTGCCGAGCGCGAGCAACGCCGGTTGCAGGACAAGGGTTTGCAGGTCTACGGAGCTGGCGCCATTGCCTATTCCACCCTCGGTTGGTTTCGCGATCCGCTTACCAGTGCCATGCTGCAGGGCGACGACCTCTGGTTGGCCGAGTTACTGTTTCACGAGCTGGTGCACCGGCGCTTTTACCTGAAGGGCGATACCCGCTTCAATGAGAGTCTGGCGACGGCAGTGGCCCGTGAGGGGGTGCGGCGCTGGCTGGCGGCCGAGGGTGATCCTGTCAGAGTAGCCGTGCTGGCCGAACGCGATCAGGCCCGACAGGCTTTTCTGGCACTGGTGGCCGGGGCCCGGAAGCAACTTGAACAGCTCTATCAGGGCGGATTGGCAGCGCCGGAGATGCGTCTGGCACGTGAACAGATTGTCGCCGGCTTGCGTCGCCGCTATGCCGAGGCCAGTGCAGCGCTGCCGGCGCTGGCGGGCTATGCCGACTGGTTTGCCGGGCCATTGAACAACGCCCAGTTGAACATGGTCAGTGATTACCATGATCAGGTGCCGCTATTTGACGCCACGCTATTGGCCTGTGGTGGAGACTGGCGGTGTTTCTGGCGCGATGTGGAGCGGTTGGCAAAATTGCCGGCAGCCGAGCGCGCCCTGTTGAACAGGAATCTGCATGATTGAGTTGGGACGTTTTCGTCAGCTGCAACTGGCACGGCTGTTCGCAGAAGTTTTGCGAGAGCGCGGTATAAACAGCCAGTTGCGCGAGCAGGGCGACGAAGTGGTGCTGTTTCTGCCAGAGCCGGAACGCTTTCAGGAGGCCCGCGACCTGCTGGAGGTATTTGCTCGTAATCCGCTGGCGCCGGAGTTTCAGAGCGCGGCCTGGCGTGCCGGTGCCGGGGTGGCGATCCGCCGGACGGCGGGCTCGGACGGCATGCTGGCGACCTGGTGGCGCGGGCTTGGTCCGATAGTGCGGGCGGTGTTCGTTGCCTGTGTGCTGGTTTTCCTGTCGCCGATCCTGGTGCAGGAGAGCCTTTACCGGGCACTGCTGTTTGCGCCGAGTCTGGAGGCACTGGGTAGTCAGCCCTGGCGCCTGATCACACCGATGCTGCTGCATTTCGGTGCCCTGCATATCATTTTCAACCTGCTTTGGTGGCAAACGCTGGGTGCGATTATCGAGCGGTTCCAGTCATCCTTTCAGCTGCTCTGGCTGACGCTGGCCACGGCGGCGATTTCCAATCTGGCCCAGTTTCTTGCCAGTGGTCCGAATTTCGGCGGTCTGTCCGGCGTGGTCTATGGTTTGCTCGGCTATCTCTGGCTGTATGGCAAGACCAATCCTGCCGCCGGCTACGGTATTCCCCGGCCGGTGGTGGTGCTGATGCTGGCCTGGCTGGTGATTTGCTGGGTCGGCCTGACTGATCTGGTTGCCAATGAGGCGCATTTTGCCGGGCTGATCAGTGGCTGTGTTTTCGGTGCGCTGGTCGGGCTGTGGCGACGCCGTCAGGGGCGCTGAGGTTTGAGTTGCTCCGGGGCGCCTGTTATAAAGTCCCGTCTGTCCGCCAACCGGGGCGTCTTGCCCGTCAATTACAACAAAAGGTTGTTCGCGTGCCTGTTTGTTCACGAGTGTTGATCGTTGTTGCCTGTCTGCTTGCGTTGCACGGCTGTGCCGTGACCCGGGTTGGCGACAACCTGCCCTACGGGGTGCTTAACCATAATGATCTGACGCTGGTTGGTGATGGCTTGCCGACCTACCTGTTGACCATCGATGGCCTGATCGAGAACTGGCCGGAGAGTGAGTCGCTGCTTGGCAGTGGTGCCAGTCTGTATTCTGCCTACGCCGGCCTGTTTGTCAGTGAGCCGGAGCGGGCTCGCAAGCTGTCGGCGCGGGCGCTGGACTATGCTTTTCGCGCTGCCTGCGCCGAGAGCCGCAAGCTTTGCGAGCTGCGCACCCTGCCCATGGAGGAGTTCGAGGCGCGTCTGCAGAAGCAGGGCAAGCGGCGGGTGCCGGTGCTTTATACCCTCGGCACCACCTGGGCCGGTTATATCCAGTTGAACAGCAGCGACTGGGGAGCAGTCGGAGAACTGGGCCGGGTCGATGCCATCATGCAGCGTGTGGTCGCCCTGCGGCCTGGATATGAGCGTGGCCAGGCACATATGTATCTGGGCGTGCTGAACAGCATTCTGCCGGAAGCGCTGGGTGGCAAACCGGAGCAGGCGCAGTATCACTATGAACAGGCGATT
>JBFHPX010000078.1:0-9652 GCA_041592575.1 Alcanivoracaceae bacterium | reverse complement strand
GGCATGACCGGCGGCTTTGCCTATGTGCTTGATGAGAACAATGATTTCTTCGACCGCATTAACCCCGAGCTGATCGAGCTGCATCGGATCAGCACCGAGGCCACCGAAGCGCATCGCAGCCATTTGCTGCGGGTGATTCGTGAATATGTGGAAGAAACCGGCAGCGCCTGGGGTCAGCACATCCTCGATAACTTCGATGCGATGAGCCGCAAGTTCTGGCTGGTGAAGCCGAAAGCGGCCAATCTGGCCCATCTGCTGAAAAGCACCCGCGCCAATCCGGCCTGATGAGGTAGAGAGCGATGGCTGAACGACTGAGCAATGATTTCCAGTTTCTGGATGTGCCGCGGAAAGATCCGAAGAAGAAGGATATTTCCCTGCGCAAGGACCGTTACGAGGAAATCTACTACCCGTTTGAAACCCGGGAAGTGGAGCACCAGGCGCATCGTTGCCTGGAGTGCGGTAATCCCTATTGCGAGTGGAAGTGTCCGGTTCATAACTACATTCCGAACTGGTTGAAGCTGATCTCCGAAGGCAACCTGATGGAAGCGGTGGAGCTGTGTCACCAGACCAACTCGTTACCGGAAGTGTGCGGTCGGGTCTGCCCGCAGGATCGTCTGTGCGAAGGTGCCTGCACCCTGAATGATGGCTTCGGTGCCGTCACCATCGGTTCCGCCGAGAAATACATTACCGATACTGCCATTGCCATGGGTTGGCGCCCGGACATGTCGAAAGTCGTGCCCACCGGCAAGAAGGTGGCAGTGATTGGTGCCGGGCCTGCGGGCATTGGCTGCGCCGATGTGCTGGTGCGTAGCGGCGTCAAACCGGTGGTATTTGATCGTTACCCGGAAATCGGCGGCTTGCTGACCTTCGGCATTCCCGAGTTCAAGCTGGAGAAGCCGGTGATGGCCAAGCGCCGGGAAATTTTCGAAGGCATGGGCATCGAGTTTCGCCTCAATACTGAAATCGGCCGCGATGTCAGCATCGATGAGTTGCTGGAAGAATTTGATGCCGTGTTCATGGGCATGGGGACCTATACCTACATGAAGGGCGGGTTCCCTGGCGAAGATCTGGCCGGTGTGCACGATGCACTGCCGTTCCTGATTTCCAGTGCTAACCGCAATCTTGGTTTCGAGAAAGACGCTGCCGACTTTATTGGCGTCGCTGGCAAGCGTGTGGTGGTGCTCGGTGGTGGTGATACCGCCATGGACTGTAACCGCACATCGATTCGTCAGGGCGCGGCCAGCGTGGTTTGCGCTTACCGTCGTGACGAAGAAAACATGCCGGGGTCACGTCGCGAAGTATCCAATGCTCGCGAGGAAGGTGTCGAGTTTCTGTTCAACCGCCAGCCGATCGAGATTGTTGGAGAGAACGGAAAAGTTACCGGCGTGAAAGTAGTTGAGACCCGTCTCGGTGAGGCTGACGCCAATGGCCGTCGTCGGCCGGAGCCGATCCCGGGCAGTGAAACTGTTCTGCCAGCGGATGCAGTGCTGATTGCTTTCGGCTTCCGTCCCAGCCCGGCGGACTGGTTTGATGGCAAGGGTATTGTCACCGATGAGTCCGGCCGCGTCCGCGCCGCGGAGAAGCAGAAATTCCCGTTCCAGACCGCCAACGAGAAGGTCTTTGCCGGGGGCGATATGGTTCGCGGTTCTGATCTGGTAGTTACCGCGATCTGGGAAGGCCGTGAAGCGGCCAAGGGTATTCTCGACTATCTGGATGTCTGATGAGCTTTGCGCCGCTGAAGAATGATCGTTTCCTGCGGGCGCTGAAGCGCGAGCCTGTGGACATGACCCCGGTCTGGATGATGCGTCAGGCCGGTCGTTATCTGCCAGAATACCGTGCCTCGCGACAGCAGGCCGGCAGTTTCATGGATCTTTGCACCAACCCGGATCTGGCCTGTGAAGTGACGCTGCAACCCTTGGCCCGCTACCCGCTTGATGCCGCCATTCTGTTCTCCGATATTCTCACCATTCCAGATGCCATGGGGCTGGGCCTGTATTTTGAAACCGGTGAAGGCCCGCGATTCAGAAAAATTGTTCGTACCGCAGCAGATGTTGATGCGCTGCCGATTCCTGATGTGGAAAGCGATCTTGACTATGTGATGAAAGCAGTCAGCACCATTCGTCGCGAGTTGAACGGCTCGGTGCCGCTGATCGGCTTTTCCGGTAGTCCGTGGACGCTGGCCACCTACATGGTTGAAGGTGGTTCATCAAAGGATTTCCGCCATCTCAAGGCAATGATCTACGACCAGCCGGAAGTGGCGCACCAGCTGCTCGACAAGCTGGCGCAGACAGTGATTGCCTATCTGAATGGACAGATTCGTCACGGCGCTCAGGCTGTGCAGATATTTGATACCTGGGGCGGCGCGTTGTCGGCCGAGGCCTACCAGCAGTTTTCCCTTCGCTACATGAAGCAGATCGTCGATGGACTCATTCGTGATCAGGATGGTCGTGCCGTACCGGTGATTCTGTTCACCAAGAATGGCGGCCTTTGGCTCGAGTCGATGGCTGCCACCGGCTGTGATGCACTGGGTCTGGACTGGACCATCAATATCGGCGATGCCCGTCGTCGGGTTGGTAACAAGGTCGCCCTGCAGGGCAATATGGACCCGGCGGTACTGTACGCCTCGCCGGCAACCATTCGTGCTGAAGTGAAACGCATCCTGAAGGATTTCGGCGATCACTCCGGCCATGTTTTCAATCTTGGTCATGGCATCACGCCGGAAGTCGATCCGGAGCATGCCCGGGTATTTATCGAAGCGGTGCACGAATTCAGCCAGCGCTGAATCGCCTTTCCGGTTGCGGACACTGCAGATGATTGAGGGCGCCATTGGCGCCCTCAATCGTTTTACATGCCGATCTTGCGTAGCTGGTAGACGTTGTGTGTCAGTGCAACCACTTCGCCGCTGGCATCTTTCAGTTCCACATCCCAGGCAAAGTCGCATTTGCCATGGGCTTCGGTCTCGGCCTCGATCCGGGCAATCTCGTCTTCGCCCAGACGTACCTCGACGGTGATGTCCGTTTTTGCCGGTCGGCGGAAGCGGATGCTCATGTCCTTGACGATCGGATAGAACTTCCGGGTGTCGAAGCTGGTCATGTACACCACGCCACCTGGCAATTCGGCCAGCGTGAACAGGGCGCCGGCGTACATGGTGCCGACGTGGTTGATGTTGAGGTCATAGGGCATCAGCATCTTGCAGTAACCACGCTCCAGCTCCAGCACCTTGACGCCGCAGCGGCTGACAAAGGGAAAGGTGTTCTCGGATGCCTGGCGCAGCGTTTCGATCTGTTCGGCGGTGAGCGACATACGGTTCTCCGGTGGTCGGCTTCTGAATCAACACCGGGATGCTACCATCAGCAAAATTGACCGGAGGTATCCGAAATGGTCAGGACCTTGGTGAAAACCGTCATGCTGGGCCTTTGCCTGATGCAGCCGGCCCCGGCGGCGGTGATTTTGATGTATCACCATATTGATGCCCGCGCTCCGGCCGCGACCTCGGTGACGCCAGCGCAGTTCAGCGAGCATCTCGACAGGCTGTCAGAAGAAGGCTTTGAGGTAGTGCGGCTCGATAGCTTGATTGAGCAGGTTCGCGCCGGCGCCGATCCGCGCCGGAAGCTGGTGGCAATCAGCTTCGATGATGCCTACCGCAGCATCTATGAGGTAGGCCTGCCTGCCCTGGAGGCGCGAGGCTGGCAGGGCACGGTGTTTATCAACACTGCCGGGGTGGGCGAGGGTGCGATGGCCATGAGTCAGGAGATGGTTGTGGACATCCATCGACGCGGACATTTGTTGCTCAACCACAGTCATTCCCATCCGCATATGGTGCGGCGTCTTGACCGGGAGACAGAACAGCAATGGCGTCAACGTATCCGTGGAGAGATTGAACAGGCGCAACAGAAGCTGGTGGAGTGGACCGGTTCTGAGGTTCTGCCCTGGCTGGCGTGGCCTTACGGTGAACAGACCAGGGAACTCCGCGAGCTGTCCCGGGAGATGGGCTACCTTGGCTTCGGACAGCAAAGTGGTGCACTGGATGTAAACGTTGACTGGCAGAACATCCCCCGCATTTCTGTCAATCGCCAGTATGCCGGCTGGTCTTCGCTGCGGGAGAAGCTGCTGGCGCTGCCATTCCCGCTGCGTGCGACTTTGCCTGAGGATGGCGTCACACTGTTGCCCAGACCGGAGCTGACAATGGTACTGAATGGCGACTGGCGAGGGCGTCAGGTGCAATGTTTTATCGGTGGAAAACTGACGCAACCCACCGTGCATTTCAGTGATGGTGCCAGCGAGGTTATTCTGCGTGCCAGCAGCGATATACCCGTTGGCCGCAGTCGCTACAACTGCACCGCAGCTGCTGGCGACGGGCGTTACTACTGGTACTCCTGGTTGTGGATGCGCCGCACTGACAGCGGCTGGTATCCGGAGTAATCAGTAACTGGGAAAGCGGTCGAACCGGTTATGCCGGATCAATCCACGGACCATGTCAATATATTCCTCGCCCAGTTCTGAGTAACCTTCCAGCCCGGCAGCGAGGTCGCTGCCGGTAAAAGGTTCGTTCTGATCCCGGGACTGTTCTCTTATCAGGCGCAGCTCGGTGTAGCGTGGATGGCTGTTCAGGTTGTGCATATAACGGCGCACACTTTCCGCGGCGGACGAGAACCTTGCCACTTCATGACGCGCGCCTTGCGGTCGATCCTGTGGCACCAGACCGCAACCTTTTACGAAGCACCAGTGACCGAAGTAGTTGTTCCCTTCCTTGGCAAATCGCGACCTGCCCCAGGCTGACTCCAGAGCGGCCTGAGCCAGAGCCAGATCAGCCGGGACGATATCGATCCGGCGCAGCAGGATGCGACTCCATTCACTGTTCAGTGGTTCGGGGATGTCGAGCCGGTAACGTTGCGACAAGTCTTCCAGCCACGCTTGATCCTTACCGGTTAGTGGCACGCCATTGACAATATTCTGGTGCAGTGCCGCCAGACGTTCGCGCTGACTGAGCAGATCACGATTGTTTTGCTGAATCGCCGGCAAAAGCAGGTTGACCAGGCGGGCTTTGCGCGCCTCGGTTTTATCTTCAGGTAGCGGCCACACTGGAGGCGCGTTGTCAGCGTCGCCGCCGTGCGGGTGGCTTTTCTGATACCAGTAGACCAGTAGCGGCAGGAAAAGCAGAAACAGCAATACCGTAAACAGTGCGCTGCGCTGCCATAGCTGGTCATGGTTATACTGGTGGGCCATGGGGGCTCCGGTACTATCTGGCTCCGGCGCGCAATGACTCAGTGCTGAGCCAGTAAATCTGTACGGGCCGCGCAGATAAAGTCGTTACGGTGCAATCCGCCAATCTTGTGCGACCACCAGGTGACGGTGACCTTGCCCCATTCGGTCAGCAGCGCCGGATGGTGATCCAGTGACTCTGCCAGCTCTGCAACACGCTGGGTAAATGCCATGGCATCAACGAAGTTACTGAAGCTGAACTGGCGCTGCAGTTTGACAACGCCGTCCTCTTCTACCAGCTTCCACTCCGGCACTTCCTCATGCCAATGGGCAATTTGCTGGTCGGAAGCCTGCGGCGTGTCAGCACGGCAGGCTTCGCAGACCTCTCTGGCCAGGCTCATCGTCCTGCCACCGTCGGCGCAGCACAGAGACGGCTCGGCTCCTTGCTGCCGCCTGGTGCCAGCCGGGCCAACATGCGCCGGGTTCTTTCGAGCTCGGTTTCGTCGCGTTCCTTGCCGGGCATTTCCATGGAGTCGGCTAACCGTAAAAGCACGGATTTCATGGTTTCCGGCATCAACGCCGGTTGCCGGTGTTGAACCACATAGATCAGCTCGCCTTTCTTGAACAGCAGGAAGCCGTAGTAATACAGGCCGGATACTTCCGGCGTCCCGGCAACTTTGCTGCTGTCCACGTCAAGGCTGATGATTGACATCATCGCCCGCGGGTCACTGTCCTGAAGCTGTTCGCGGTGCACCACCTCGGCAGATTTCACCATCGGCGAATCTGCCACCACGCTGCGCAGATAGCCGTTCAGCACCAGGTTGAGGAGGGTCTGGTCGGCGGCGAAACGGGGAATGCGCAGGTTCGGGTTGCCTTCAGCGCGCAGGTAGTCAATCCGGAACATGCGACCGCTGGCATCCCACATGGTGGTGGAGCCGCCGTACTGGTCGCAGCGCTCATCAAGGGCGACGTGGCCACGGAAAGTATTCAGGCTGAGGTCGATGGAATAGGCTGCCGCCGGGGCGTGGTAGAAATCACCCTCACGGGCACCTTGCATGCCCTGACAGCCGGTCAGCAAGGCTGCCCCGGTTAGCATCAGGGCTGCGGACAGGGAGCGTATTTTTGTTGTCATTATGATGATCCTGAAAACAGCAATGGCCGCATCATAGCACAGGCTCAGCGGCTGTCAGCTGGCCCCTGACGGTGGTCTAGCGGGGCAGTCGACGAATCAGGTGCAGCTGTTTGAAGTTGCGCTCACCGGCCAGACGTTGCCACTAGCTGACAGCTTCGCCTTCGTCACTGAACACCCGTGGAGACAGGGTCTCCAGCCGCTTGCAGCCGGGCAGCTTCTTCAGCCGCTTGTTGAAGGCGTTGAGCGCCTTGCCGCGCTCATCAATGGTCAGGCTGGCCTCCAGCTCGGCAGGGCACTGGGCGGCAGTGCTGGCCTGAAACTGGTAGCGCTGCTCTGACAGCAGCACGTGGTGGGTAATGTCCCGAGTGCGCGGATCGCGGATCTCGAAGCAGTCGCTGGTCCAGAAGTAGTGGCATACCACGCCCTCAGCCAGCGCCGGAAGCGGGGAAAGCAGGATGGCAGCCAGGCAGAGGCGTAGCGTGGTCATTGGCTCAGGAGGCTTCCTGCTGGCGCTGTTGCCGTCCAGGTTCCCATTGCAGCAGCATGGTGTCGACAATCAGCTCCTCGGGGATCCGGTCGCGAATCTGACCATGCAGCTCGGGCAGCTTGCTCCAGTGCAGCCCCGGCAACAGGTGGTGGGCGGTATGGAAGCCGAGGTTCCAGGAGGTCAGGTTGTACAGCGGCAGCTCGACATTGCGGGAGGCGACATAGTGGTTCTCTGTGCCAGTGCCGGCGTGCTGGCCGTAGGTATTGTCGAGCAGCACCAGTAGCAGCAGGACCATGGGCCCGACAAACACGATCAGGGAGCGCAGCGGGTCAATCAGCAGGCACACCAGCAAGGGAATGTTAGCAAGCACAAACATACCCTTGAACCTTTTATATAACTGGGGGTGGTCGCGGCCAATGCGGACTATCTCCGGGTAGATCCGGGCTGCATTGAGGACATCAAACTTGATCCGGTTCATTACCGAGCCATCCGCCTCGCGCCAGGAAGCAGGGTCCTTGTCCTGATCGAGGTAATGGCGGTGGTGGCCGATGTTGTGGTGCAGGGTCCAGCTGAACGGACTGGTGCCGGTCTGCAGGTACATCACCACTTCGTATAGCCGGTTCAGCCAGCGCACCCGGAAGGTGTTGACGTGATGGTGGTTGTGGCAGATGGCGCCGCTGGAGACCTGCACGCCAAGCAGCAGGACCACCAGACCCAGCGCCATCCAGTGGCTGTCGACCAGGAAAAAGATTGAGAACTGGGCGGCCATCACGGCCAGCACCAGCAGCACGGCGGGGATATCCGCCCGATAGCGCATCAGGGACATACCGCACTCCGATGTCTCTAGTAAGAAGGCGGTATTTTATTGGGCGCAGAATTAAGTACAAGGACTGAGCGGGCCAGTATTGCGGTCATTCGGGCCAATCGGTATGTCAAAACGCGCCAGTCCCCGGGGAGGCTGCCAATAGTGGCTATTTGATATTGACTTTGATGCCGGTTCGGCTCTCTGGATTCGGCTCTGAACTGCGGGTTATTCTTCCCCGCGTTGCTTGTCCGGATGGATGTCTGGCTTGATGAGCGCAATGGAATTTACCGGGCTGCCGGGCGGTGGTCATACACAGAAAAGGAGCGGTAAGGATGAAGGAAAGTCTCGGTTCGCGAGTGGGTCGTCTGGTCAGTGGCGGGTTCAATGCACTGGTAGATGCAGTCGAAAATGCGGCCCCGGAAGTGGTCATGGAGCAGGCAACCCGGGAGATTGACGGGGCGGTAGATGAGGTGCGCGCCGAGCTGGGCCGCGTTCTGGCCAACCGCCATCTGGCCCAGAAGCGTCTGGTGGAAGAGAATCGCAAGCACAGCGAGCTGGTCGAAAAAATCGATTTTGCCGTACGCGAGGGGCGCGATGATCTGGCCGAAGTGGCGATTGCCCGGCAGATGGACGTTGAGGCCCAGATCCCGGTACTGGAGGCCGCGATTGCCACAGCTGGTGATAAAGAGCGTGAGCTGGAAGGCTTTATCAACGCCCTGCAGGCGCGCAAGCGCGAGATGCTGGATGAGTTGCGCGCCTACCGCGAAAGTCGGGCGGCGGCGGAAACCGCCGAGGCCACCCAGGCCGCAGGAGCCGGCGCCGGCGGCAAGGCTGACCGCGCCAGTGCTGCATTTGACCGGATCATGGAGCGAAACACCGGCCTTGCCGGATCCGGCTCTGTTGATCGCAAGGACGCGGCCAAACTCGCCGAGCTGGAAGAGTTGTCCCGCAGTAACCGGATCAAGGAGCGCCTCGCGGCGGTCAAGGCAAAATCCGGCCAATGATCAGCTTCATGTTTCTGGCGGAGAACCTGCCGTTCGCCGCTGCGCTGCTGTTGCTGCTGGCCATCGGTCTTCTTGAGGGTGTGCTGCTGTTTTTCGGCGCCGGTTTCGCCTCGGTGCTGGAGTCGCTGGTGCCACAGGTCGATCTGGACGGTCCGCCGTCACCAGCTGGAGAGGGCGTGCTGTCGCGCCTGCTTGGCTGGTTGCATGTTGGCCGGGTGCCGGTGCTGATCCTGCTGGTGGTTTTTCTTGCCGCCTTTGGTCTGATCGGTTTGTTGATGCAGGGCATCCTGCACGGCGTCACCGGCCTGCTGTTGCCGGCCTGGCTGGCGCCAGCGCCGGCTTTTGCCCTGTCACTGCCGGTGGTTCGGGTGGCGGGCAAGGGCGTTGCCATGATTATCCCGAAGGATGAAACCGAAGCTGTGACCGAGAGCAGCTTCGTCGGTCGTGTTGCGGTGATTACCCTTGGCACCGCCCGTCAGGGCGGACCGGCGCAGGCCAAGCTCAAGGATATTCATGGATATACCCACTATGTGATGGTCGAACCGGAAGCAGCTGACGAGAGTTTTGCTACCGGTACGGCAGTGCTGTTGATCAGTCAACAGGGAGCGGTGTTCCGTGCCATCGTCAATCCGAGCGGTGCGCTGGTCGACTGATCCTCTGAATTAACGAAGAAAGGAGTTCTCAATGTATTTCAATATTCTTGATGCAGCGGTGATCGCCGGCATCATTCTCTTCACTTTGATTGTTATGGGTCTGATTCTGGCCCGTTTGTATCGCCGCGCTTCGAAAGAGGTATCGTTTGTTCGAACCGGTTTTGGTGGCCAGAAAGTCGTGCTCAACGGTGGTGCGCTGGTGCTGCCAGTGTTGCACGAATCTATCCCGGTAAACATGAATACCTTGCGCCTTGAGGTTCGTCGCACCGGTGCCCAGGCTCTGATCACCCGCGACCGGATGCGCGTTGACGTTACCGCCGAGTTTTACGTGCGGGTCAAGCCGACGGTGGATGCGATTGCCAATGCGGC
>JBFHPX010000077.1:0-9818 GCA_041592575.1 Alcanivoracaceae bacterium | reverse complement strand
CGGTTACCAGCGGCGTCTTGCCGGTACCACCGACAGTAATATTGCCAACCACCAGCACCGGCACCGAGGTTACCAGCCGACGCCTCTGAAACCGCCAGAACCGGTAGCGCGCCAGCAACGACACCAGCCAGGACAACGGGTAAAGCAGCGGCAACCAGGCCGCCCCCTGATACCAGGCCAGCTGCAGAGCCTCGGACAGGCCGCGGAAGCGTCGCTCAATGCTCTTCAAAGTTCATCCGGTATAGCTGTGCATAGGCACCGTCACGGGCGAGCAGCTCGGCATGAGAGCCGCTCTCGACCAGACGCCCTTCATCCAGCACCAGAATACGGTCGGCTCGCTCGATGGTGGACAACCGATGAGCAATCACCAGTGTGGTGCGGCCTGCCATGACCCGCTCAAGTGCCTGCTGGATGCGAAACTCGGATTCGGTATCCAGCGCCGATGTTGCCTCATCCAGCACCAGAATCGGCGCGTCTTTCAGCAACGCCCGGGCAATCGCCAGACGCTGACGCTGGCCGCCGGAAAGCTGGGTGCCATCCTGACCGATATGGGCATCAAGACCTCCTTCCAGAGTCTGTACAAACTCCCAGGCATGGGCATCCTTGAGCGCAGCAATAACCTGCTCATCACTGGCATGACGCAACTCGCCATAAGCGATGTTGTTGCGCACTGTGTCGTTAAACAACACCACCTTCTGGCTGACCATGGCGATCTGCCGGCGAAGATCCGCCAGTCGATAGTCCGTCAGTGCATGGCCATCAAGCAAAATCTCCCCGGCATCGACATCATAGAAACGTGGCAGCAGAGAAGAGATGGTTGTCTTGCCGGCACCAGACCTGCCGACCAACGCGACCGTCTGGCCGGCGAGGACATGGAACGACAACCCGTTCAGAACCGGCTGATCCTTGTCATAACCGAAACAGACATTGCGGAACTCGATGTCGCCGCTGGCACGCGCCAGTGAACGCCCGCCCAGATACTGCTCTGCCGGCGTGTCCAGCAACTCGAACAGGGAAGCCGCACCGGTCAGGCCGCGCTGGATTTTGACGTTCACTTCGGTCAATCGCTTGATCGGCTGCTGGATCAATCCGACGCCGGTAAAGAAGGTAAGAAACTCGCCGATGGAAAAGTCTTCCGTCATGACCTGAAAACAGAGAAAGATAATCAGGCCAACACCGGCGGAAATGACCATGTGCACTGCAGTGGTACCGATTTCCTTGGTCGCCACCATCTTGACGTTCTGCTTTTCAAAACTGCGGCTGACCTTCTGGAAACGATCTTTCTCCTGATCCTGGGCTGCAAATATCTTGACCGGCTGCTGGCCATCAATGGCCTCACCGACATAGTGACTGATATTGCCCATATTGCCCTGCATACGCCGGCTGATATGACGAAACCGCTTGCCCGAGTAGTTCACCACCAGACCAACAACCGGCGCCACGGTGAACAGAATCAGGGTCAGTTTCCAGTCCAGGTAAAGCAGATATGCCAGCAGCGCGATGACTGACAGCCCTTCACGGATAATGATCACCACCGCCTCGCTACCCGCAGCAGTAATCTGCTGGGCGTCGAACACCAGCTTTGAGGTGATTCGGCCCGTTGCGTTGCGCTGGAAGACGCGCTGCGGCAAGGCAAGGACATGCTGGAACACTTCGTTGCGCATCTCGAAAACAATATGCTGACCAAGCCATGACACAGCATAGGCGCCAACGAACTGGCCGATGCCCTTGATCAGGGCAATGGCCATAGGCGCCAGCGAGACAATCAGAATCATTGTCGGCGTCGGATTTTCAAAAGTATCGACGATCACCTGCATCATATGCGCCGTCGCCGGCTGCATGGCTGAATAGACAGCAAAGCCCAGCGAACTTACCAGCAACGCATACCAGTAGCGGCGCGTATAGGCGAGCAGGCGTCGGTAAATCGGCCAGACATCATCTGCGGAAGCCGCCCTGTTTTTCATTTCCCGGGCTCCTGCGTGGTGATGCTGAGATTGGCAAAACCGAGCCGACCCGCAACGTCCATCACTGTCACCACCGCCTGATGGGTGGCGGCAGCATCGGCAACAATCACGAATGGCAGGTCTGTGCCCTGCTGGGAAATCGGCAGCAACACTGTACGCAAGGTGTCACGGTCACTGCGTGTCAGGCGATCGCCATTGACCACGTAGGTGCCATCTGCGGCAATACTGACCTCGACCATTTTGGAATCAGTCAAGGCTGCGACCCCGGTGGCCTCCGGCAGCTCCACCGACAACCGGGTTTCCCGGGTAAATGTGGTCGATACCATGAAAAAGATCAGCAGCAGAAACACCACATCAATCAGCGGTGTCAGATTGACTTCAACATTGTCCTTCTTGACTCGCCCGAACTTCACGCCTTACTACTCCGCGAGGCCTTCGGCGCCTCTTCACGGTCACCATGCAGGATGTCGACAAGGTGAATGGCCTGCTGCTCCATGGCCACCGTGATTTCTTCCACCCGGCGGACAAAGAAGCGATGAAAGAACATCGCCGGGATCGCCACCGTCAATCCCGCTGCGGTGGTGATCAGCGCCTTGGAAATGCCGCCGGCCAGCAACGCGGCATCGCCCGCTCCATGCAGCATGATGGCGCTGAAGACATCGATCATGCCAACCACGGTGCCAAGCAAGCCCAGCATCGGGGTAATGGCCGCCACAGTACCCAGCGTGTTGAGGAAGCGTTCGAGGTCATGCACGACCTGCGCGGCTACCTCCTCAATGCTCTCCTTCATGATGTCACGCCCATGCCGGGCATTAACCAGTCCCGTTGCCAGAATGCGGCCAAGCGGCGAGTCACTGGCCAGTTGCTGAATCTGGCTCTGGTCCAGCTTGCCTTTTTTCAGTCCCGCCTGGACCCGCCCGACCAGACCGGCAGGGGCAAGGCGATTTCGGCGCAGGGTCCAGAAACGTTCGCCAATGATACCCATGGCAACCAGCGAACAAAGCAGAATGGGCAGCATCAACCAGCCACCGGATTGCACGATCTCCAGCACAGCAGAACTCCGAAGGAATGACGGCCGCTACTCTACCACAGGCGTGCTGAGTCGCCACGGGAAAGCCGAGTGCTGGCGCCAGCGAATCGGCTGGTCTGTCCGGCCACCACGAAATATCAGCATGCCGGTTGCGGCGGTATTGAACAGTGGCACAGCCGCTGCCTGATAGCGGGAAACAACACGCCTGGCCGGATGACCAAATGCATTGCCATATCCGGCGCTGACGAATACCTGAACCGGATTGACCGCGCGCAGAAGCATAAATGACGAGCTTGAGTGACTGCCGTGATGCGGCACCTGCAGCAGATCCGCCTGAATATCATCGTTACTGGCCAGCCAGTACTCCACCTCCCGGCCAATATCACCGGTCAGCAGGATAGTCTGATTGCTCGCCGAGACCCGGACCACGCAACTTCTGTTGTTGCTATGGCGAAGTGGTAATTCCGGCGGCGGCCACAACACTTCAACGTCGACCTGATCAAACCACCAGCGCTGTCCACGAATACAGGGTAACGCCCCGTCAAGCTCGCCGGCCTCACCGGAGTAGACCGGCGCTTGCCCGAACCGGGCCTGCAATGTGCCGGCGCCGGCCGCGTGATCCTGATGGGAATGGCTGACCATGATCAGATCCGGTTGCAGACGGTGCCGCTGCAGCCATGGCAGCAGCAGCCGATCCGCTGCATTGCCGTCCAGCCATCCCGGCCCGGTGTCATAAACCAGCAGATGATGGCGGGTGCGCAGAACCATCATCTGCCCCTGACCGACATCGAACACCACCAGCTCGACCTCACCCACTGCCGGCCGCTGCATATCAGGCCAGAACCAGGGCAGCAGCACTCCGAGCAGCAGCCAGCGCGGGCCCGGCCAGGCCGGCACCAGCCAAGGCAGCATCCCCAGCCCCAGCAGCAACGCCGACAAAAACGAGTATGGCAGCGGCAATGACGGCCAGTCTCTGACCTGATCCAGCCACCACCAGGATAATTCCGTGACGGTCGCCGCCAGAGACATCAACCACGCCACCCCGGGGAGCAGCGCCGCCAACAGCGCCAATGGCACCAGAAACAGCGAAAAAAGCGGCACCAGCACCAGGTTGGCCGGCAGCGCCGAGAGGCTCCAGACATCAAACAGCAGCGCGGTAAGCAAGCCGAATAGCAACGTCAGCAACAGCTGCATGCGTAACAGCCCTGACCGACCGGCCTGATGCAGGAACAGCAACATGGCCACCGCTCCGAATGACAACCAGAAGCCGCTATCCAGTAGTGCCAACGGTGCCGGCACCGTGACCAGCAATAGCGCCAACAACAGGATCTGCCATGGCGACTGGCGCCGGCCACTGAGCAGGCACATCATCACCAGCAACGTCATAGTCAGAGCCCGCAGGGTTGGCAAGGAAAAGCCGGCTAACGCCGCATAACCGGTGGCGGCCGATAACGCCGGTATCGCCGCCAGACGATCAGCGACCAGGCCGCCGGCCCCAGCGCAACAAAGCAATGCGATCAGCCGCCTGCCAAGCCACCAGACCAGTCCCGCCACCAGACTGATATGCAGTCCTGAAATAGCCACCAGATGGGCCGTCCCGGTGATTCGCAGCAGTTGCCAGTGAGCGCTGGTCAGCGCGCGCCGGTCGCCGGTCACCAGTGCCGGCAGCAACGCGGCCGGCACTGGACGTTGGTGGTTGGCGCGAGTCAGCCGGGTCGACAGCTGCTCACGCAAGTGGCCCAGACCCGCCGCCGGGGTCGCCAGCGACAGCGCCACCACTGCACCACGAGCATCGATGCCGCGTGCAAGCGCATGCCGCTCGCCGTCAAAGCCGCCCTGATTCAGCTGAGCTATCGGCGGCCTCAGGCGCGCCGTCAGGATCAGCGAGGCACCCGGTTGCACCGCCGAGGTATCGCTGTGAAACCAGCCGAGCTGCAGTCGCTTCGGGCCGGGCCAGCGCGGGTCCTCTGATTGGCCCTGCGCGACAAAGCGGACCTGCTCCAGCGGCCCGCTTTCACGCCGCAGAAGCGTCCGTTCCGGCAGCCCCTCTACCCTGACCCGCAACTCGAATACCTCGCCCGCGTGCTCTGCCGGCAATCTGTCGGACAGAGCCTGTGTCAATGTCCGGTCGGTATGCCAGCCAACCACCAACGCCAGTGACAGCAGGCAGAACCCAGCTCCAGCGCCGCAGCGCTGCCAACAGAGCAGCCACACCAGGCCCGCAGGCAGCCAAAGGAGCGGCTGCCCGAAACAGATAGCGGCCATGATCAGCGTCAAACACCACATCCATGTGCACTCTCGGTAGAAAGCCGGGCATAATAGCGCCGCCATCGCGAGGCCGAGGTCAGCCAATGCCGAAAAGATTATTCAGAAGATACCTGCCCTCGCCGGACAAAATCCGACAGAACAGGTCGCTGGGTTTTCTTGGTGCGCTGTTGTCCGATCCCAATCTATGGCATGTCAATCGCCACTCGCTGGCCGGCGCGGCCTTTATCGGGATCTTTGCTTCTCTAGTCCCGATCCCGCTGCAAATGCTGCTGGCCGCGATTCTGGCAATACGATTCAAATGCAACCTGCCGCTGTCGGTGGTACTGGTCTGGTGGACCAATCCGCTGACCATGGTGCCGGTGTTTTACTTCACTTATCGAGTCGGCGCCTGGATTCTGGGCATGCCGATCATGCCACCGGACAAGGTTAGCTTTGCCTGGCTGATCGAACAGATGATTCCACTCTGGCTCGGCTCAATCCTTTGTGGAGTGGTATTCGGCGGGCTGCTGTGGGCGATGACCAAACTGGTGTGGCGACTGACGGTAGCACGTAGCTGGACTGTACGAAAAAACCAGCGCAAGGCGACAAAAGCGCGAAAGGAAGCGGCTGCGGCAAAGTCTCAGGACGACAGCCGCCCCTCATGAAGAGTCAGCACCCGCTGGCAACGACCGGCGAACTCGTTGTCATGGGTGACGATCAGAAAAGCAATCCCCAGGGTATCGTTCAATTCTTGCATCAACCCCTGCACTGAAGCGGCTGTACGCTCATCCAGATTGCCGGTCGGCTCATCAGCCAGCACCAACGCCGGCTCCGTCACCAACGCTCTGGCAATCGCGACGCGCTGACGCTCGCCCCCACTCAACATGCCGGGCTTGTGCTCAAGACGCTTGCCAAGCCCAACCCGGTCCAGCAGAGCCGCTGCCTTTTGAGCCGCCTCTTTGGGCAATACACCACGAATCAGCAGTGGCATGGCCGCATTTTCCAGCGCGGTAAATTCCGGCAGCAGATGATGGAACTGGTAGATAAAGCCGATATGACGATTACGCCACTGGCAACGCTGTTTCTCTGACTGACTCTCCAGTGCCTGTCCGGCAACCGCCACGGTGCCGCGCGTCGGTGCATCCAGTCCGCCGAGCAGATTCAGCAACGTCGACTTGCCACTTCCCGAGCTGCCAATCACTGCAACCCGTTCGCCGCGATCAAGATGCAGGGTGACGTCATTCAATACGGTCAGTTCGGCAGGCCCCTCACGAAACGTCTTTACCAGACCCGCCGCCTCCAACACCCGGCCATCACGCTCGATATTATTCATAGCGCAAAGCCTCCGCCGGCTGCACGCGACTGGCCCGCCAGGACGGGTACAGCGTTGCACCGAAGCTGATCAACATGGCAATCGAGACGATGGTAATGACGTCGCCCCACTGCAATTCCGACGGCAGGTAATTAACGAAGTAGGCATCAAACAGACTGGCATTGAAGGTATCTTCCATCCATTGCGCCACGGCGCTGATATTGGTTGATAACAACACCCCCAGCAACGTGCCCATTGCCGTGCCGGCAAAGCCCACCAGCGTTCCCTGAACCATGAATATTCGCATGATCATTCCCGGAGTGGCGCCGAGCGTCCGCATGACCGCGATATTGCCACGCTTTTCTGTCACCAGCATGACCTGACTGGAAATGATATTGAACGCTGCCACCGCAACAATGAACGACAGCAGCAGTGTCATCATGGTCTTTTCCATACGAATAGCCTGAAACAGACTGCCATGAGTCCGGGTCCAGTCGGTGCTGTAGTAACTCTCGCCAAGCTCACGCTCAAGCTGCCAGCCGACATAGGGGGCTTCGAAAAGGTCAGCCAAGCGGATACGGATACCTGATACCGTGCCCGGTTCCCTGGCCAGACGCGCGGCATCCTCGACGTGCAGGTAGGCGAGCATGCCATCCACTTCAGCACGCACCCTGAAAATACCGGTCACGGTGAAACGACGAAAACGCGGCATCACTCCGGCCGGGGACAGGGTCGCCTCCGGTAATACCAGCGTGACCTTGTCGCCAATGCCGGCATTGAGCCGCCGCGCCAGCGCATAACCGAGCACCACGTTGAAACTGCCCGGGGTAAGCGAGTCCAGATCACCCCGTTCGATATGCTCGCCAATAATAGAGACTTTACGCTCCGCCTCCGGCTCAATACCGGTGGCAATTACCCCGGCCACCTGGCCTTGATGGCTGAGCATGCCCTCCATTTGCCGGAACGGCGCCACCGCCAGCACCCCTTCGTGGCGACTGGCCACCGCGGCCAGCTGCTGCCAGTCGGCAACCGGTTCCCGGCCGGTCACTGAAATATGGGTGACCATGCCGAGAATGCGGGTCTGCAACTCCCGGTCGAAGCCGTTCATGACCGACAGCACAGTGATCAGTACCGCCACACCGAGCATCAGGCCCAGCGCGGAAATCAGGGTAATGACGGAGATAAAGCCGTTGCGGGCCCGGGCGCCTGTGTAACGCAGGCCGACATAGAGGGAGAATGGTTTCAGCATGGCGCGCATTTAAGCACTAAACTGCGGCGTCAAGAAAGCTCCGCCAGAAAGCGCTTGAGCAACGCATCACAGCAACAGCACCTGAGCGGCATCAATTTGCCAAAGCAGTTGAATAACCAGCGCTAACTTTCTAATATCACTTGAAATTGCACCTCCTGCGGGGGAAATGGAATGCGTATAACAATAATTGCCATGCTGGCCACCGGCCTGCTTGGCCTCAGCGCCACCCTGTTTGCAGCAGCTGAGCAGCCAACACGGGGTATGACTCAGGATGCGGTCCGGGCCAAGTTCGGCGCACCTTCCCGTCAGGTAGCGCCGGTCGGCAACCCGCCAATCAGCCGCTGGATCTATGATGATTTCACCGTCTACTTCGAAGGCAAGTTCAGCATTCATACGGTTTCCCATGCCCGCACACTGACTACTCCCCAGGCCAGCGAGGCCACATCTGCCGCGCCCGCCGAAGCTGAAGCCACAGTCGACGAGTTGCCCCCTATCGAAGAAACCGGCCAACCGACGGCGGAGTCAGACGCGGCTGCTCCGGCGCAGCCTGCCGCTACTGAAAGCACTTTCCGATTCGACCCGGCTACCGGTCGGATCATCGAGATTGGTCCCGACGGCAACCCGGTCAAGTCGCCGACCTCGCAGCCCGGCAGCGGCGCTGCGACCGGGTCTGAGCCGGCCCCGGAGCAGAAAGCCGACAGCAAGGCCGTGGCGCCTGTGCCGGCTCCTGGCGCAGCGCCGACGGCAGCACCAGCAGCGGCGCCGAAATCGGCACCTGCCAGTGCACCGGCAGGAACAGGCACCAGCATGCGCTTTGATCCAGCCACAGGGCGCATGATTGAAGTCGGCCCTGATGGCATGCCGGTAAAACCCGCTGAACCGGCCCCGGCCCCGGCCAAGCCAGCGCCCGCCGAGCCGGCAGCCACGAAACCTGCGGCCGCTGAAAAGCCCGCGACTGGCCCTGCCGAGACGGCGCCGGCGGCCACCCCTGCTCCGGCCGCCCCTGCAGAGCCGACCACAGGCAGATTCCGCTTTGACCCGGCCACTGGTCGCATCGTCATGGATGGCGCCGAGCCAGCCCCGGCAGCGGCGGCTGAGCCTCAGGCAACCGCCGAACCTGCCCAGCCGACAGCCAAACCGGTTGAGCAGCCGGCAGCGGCCGAGCCCGCCGAACAGCCAGCTTCCGAGCAGCAACCTGCCAACAGCAGTGATGCCAACGGTGCCGAAGAAAAAAACCAGCCTGAGGCGGCTGAGGGGGACGGCGGATTCAGCATTCAGTGGTAATATGCACGCAGTTTTCATGCTGACTGAGAAAACCGGACCCTGATCCGGTTTTCTTTTTTAAGGAGTGCCTATCCCGCAATGAGTCGACTGCTTCCCGAGTGGCACCCGCAATGGGGTGTCATGATTGCCTGGCCCCACCCGGATACCGACTGGGTCGATCTGCTTGATCGCGCTGAAGCCACTTACTGCGCCCTGGCTCACGCCATTCTGGCGCGCGAGAACCTGCTGATCCTGTGCCGTGATGCCGCCCATGAACAACATATCCGCAACTGCCTCGGCGAGATCGAACAAAACCGTCTGCATTGCCGGCAGCTCGCCTACAACGACACCTGGGCGCGCGACTTCGGCCCGCTCAGCGTAATCCGCAACGGCCGCCTGCTATTGAAGGATTTCATCTTCAACGGCTGGGGCGACAAGTTCGATGCGTCGCTGGACAACCAGACCACGGCAAAACTCGACTGGCTGGCACCAGTTGAAGCCGTATCACTGGTACTGGAAGGTGGCTCGGTGGAAATCAACAGTCGCGGCCAACTGCTGACCACCCGTTATTGCCTGATGAATCCGAACCGCAATCCGGCGCTGGATCAGGCAGCCATCGAATCGGCACTGCGTGAGCACCTTGGCGTCAGCGAATTCTTGTGGCTGGACCATGGCGATCTCGAAGGCGATGACACCGATGCCCATATCGATACGCTGGCACGGTTTTGTGATGACAACACCATCGCCTATGTG
>JBFHPX010000076.1:0-9886 GCA_041592575.1 Alcanivoracaceae bacterium | reverse complement strand
TCCCGTCACCCCCTGATCACCGCACTGACCTTACATCCTGCTTCTTCCCTGGCCCACATAAGGCCCCGGACAAGCCCCCCGTTTTCCCGTATCATTGCGCCGCCTTTTCCGCCCCATCCGTCAGTCGAGGACTCGTCATGTCGCAACCGCTGAACCCCCTGCTCGCCATCTCTCCCGTCGACGGCCGTTATGGCAGCAAATGCGACAGCCTGCGTGAGATCACCAGCGAATATGGCCTGATCCGCAACCGGGTCCGGGTCGAGGTGCACTGGCTGGAAGCGCTGGCCCGCCATCCGGACATCAAGGAAGTGCCGGCACCCAGCGCCGAAGCGGCCTGGCAGCTGCGCAATGTGTCGCAGAGTTTTTCTCTGGAGGGCGCAGCGCGAATCAAGGAAATCGAGCGCACCACCAATCATGACGTCAAGGCGGTGGAGTACTACATCAAGGAGCAGATGGAAAATAACGCCGAGTTGAAATCCATCGGCGAGTTCGTCCATTTCGCCTGCACCTCGGAAGACATCAATAACATTTCCTACAGCCTGATGCTGGCAGACGCGCGCAAGGTGATACTGCCGGTGATGGACAAGGTTATCCGGGCCCTGAAGCAGCTCGCCCACTCGCTGGCCGCGGAACCGATGCTGTCGCGCACCCACGGCCAGTCCGCCTCACCGACCACCGTCGGCAAGGAATTGGCCAATGTGGTGGCACGCTTGCGGCGTCAACGCGAGCAGTTCGCCGCCGTTGCCCTGTTCGGCAAGATTAACGGCGCTGTCGGCAACTACAACGCCCACCTGAGCGCCTATCCGGAAATCGACTGGCCGGCGTTTGCGCAGAAATTCGTCGAAAGCCTCGAGCTGACCTTCAACCCCTATACCACCCAGATTGAACCGCACGATTGCATTGCCGAATATTTCCATGCGCTGATGCGTTTCAACACCATCCTGCTGGATTTTGATCGCGACGTCTGGGGTTACATTTCGCTCGGTTATTTCAAGCAGCGCACGGTGGCCGGGGAGATTGGTTCTTCAACCATGCCACACAAGGTTAACCCGATTGATTTCGAGAATTCGGAAGGCAACCTTGGACTGGCCAATGCCATCATGGATCATCTGTCAGCAAAACTGCCGGTATCGCGCTGGCAGCGCGACCTGACTGATTCCACCGTGTTACGTAATATCGGTGTCGGCCTTGCCCACAGCCTGATTGCCTATGAAGCGTCGCTGAAAGGCATCAGCAAACTGGAAGTGAATCCGGCCCAGCTTGGCGCTGACCTCGACGCTTCCTGGGAAGTACTGGCGGAACCGATTCAGACGGTGATGCGTCGCTATGGCATCGAAAAGCCGTACGAAAAACTGAAAGAACTGACCCGCGGCAAAACCATCACCCGCGAAGCGCTGGAAACCTTTGTCGATGGCCTTGCCATTCCGGATGACGCCAAGACGCGCCTGAAAGCCCTGACGCCGGCCGGCTATACCGGTAACGCTGCAGAACAGGCACGCAAGGTCTGACATCGATGACTGCCCTGCCGACATTTCGCCTGCCACAGCCCGCCGATGAGTTTCTGGGTGATGTCTGGCAGAAAAAACCGTTATTGATGCGTGGCGCTGCCAGCGGTCTGGACCACCCGGACCCGGACACCCTGGCCGGTCTGGCGCTGGAAGACTGTGTCGAATCACGACTCATGACCGGCGCCGGCAGCGGCCCCTGGAATGTCCAGCAGGGGCCGTTCACGGAACAGGATTTCGCCGCCCTGCCGAAGCAGAACTGGACATTACTGGTCCAGTCCGTCGATCACTTCATGACCGAAGTGTCATTGCTGCTCGACAGCTTTGCCTTTTTGCCCGGCTGGCGCATCGAAGACATCATGCTCAGCTATGCGGTCAGGGGCGGCAGCGTCGGCCCCCACTACGATCGCTATGACGTGTTCCTGATCCAGGCGTCCGGCAAGCGCCGCTGGCAGATCGGCCCGCGCTGCGATGACGACAGCCCGCGGCTGCCGCACGATCAGTTGCGGCTGCTGGCTGACATGCCGGTAACCGAAGAATTCGTGGTCGAAGCCGGTGATGTGCTGTACCTGCCACCCGGCATCGGTCATTGGGGCGTGGCCGAGGATGACGACTGCGTGACCTGGTCGGTCGGTTTCCGCGCACCGGCGCCGGCGGACCTGCTGGCCCGGTTGGCTGACACCGCGATCGAGCGGGCCGACCAGAGCCTGTACAGCGATCCGGGCCGCAGTCCCTGTGCGGCCCCGGAGAGGCTGGCCGATACCGACATGGCCAGCCTGCGCGAGCAGGCGCTGGCGCTGATTGACCATGATGTCATGCGTGAAGCGCTGGCCAGCCTGCTGTCCGAACCGCGGCAGCCGGCCGGCCTTGATTTCGAGGTCGATTGCGGGCACATTGCCGCCGCTTCAACCGATACCGTGCTGGTGCGCCATGGCGCTGCCAGACTGTTGATCGACAGTCAGGGCAATGCCTGGCTCAATGGCGAGCGCCGCGCCCTGAGTGATGCCGAGCGGCCGCTGGCCTGCCTGCTGGCGCGCCAGCGCAAGTACACAGAAATGGAACTGCAGCCGCTACTGAATGACGAATCAGAGCAGCTGATGGAGGAATGGATTGATGCCGGCTTCTTCACCGTTATCGAGTAACCAGCCAATGCCCGTGACCATTCAACGTACGTCCTGGGCAGAGCATGAAGCAGCCCTGCGCAGCATTCGTGAAACCGTATTCATTCGCGAACAGCACGTTCCCGAGACGCTGGAATGGGATGACCAGGATGCCGATGCGGTGCACTTTCTCGCCGTCGGCCCGGACAACACTCCGGTTGGCTGTATCCGCTTGCTGCCGACCGGACAGCTCAGCCGTCTTGCGGTGCTGGAACGATTCCGCAATCAGGACATCGGCTCTGCCCTGCTGACTGCCGCCGAAAATGAGGCCCGCCAGAAAGGCATGAAGGAAATCTTCCTGCACGCCCAGACTCAGGCCGCCCATTTCTATGAAAATGCCGGCTTTACGGTCAGCGGCGGTATTTTTCTCGAGGCCGATATTCCGCATCGGCAAATGTTCAAGGAGCTTGAGCGCTGATGCAGGCGACGCGCGACGATGGCCCCCTGCCGGATGATCGCGTTGACTACCAACTGGCCTGCGATGAAGTGCTCGCCGGCGCGCGCAGGGAGTTGCGCATTTTTGCCCCGGATCTGGACCAGCAGTTACTGAACCGCGAGCGGGTCAGCGAGTTGCTGGTTCGGCTCGCCCGCCATAACCCTGCTGCCAGGGTCCGTATCCTGATTGCTGACGCCGGGCAAGCGGTGGCGGAGGGTCACCGGCTGATCTATCTGGCCAGACGCCTGCCATCCTTTATCAGCATCAGAGTGTTGCCCGCCGATATCAAAGATCGTCAGGAATGCTGGTTACTGGCGGATGGACAGACCTTGCTTTGGCGCCCCGACTATCACCATCTTCGCCACGGCATGCTGCAACGCAATGACGCCGCTCGCAGTGCTGCCCTGCAAAGACTGTTTGATGAACACTGGGAACAGTCGCGAAGCGATCCGGCGCTACGGCAGCTGATCATCTGAGCCGGCCTTGCCAGCGCTGAACCTTCTTAACAGGCGCTGACGAGCGCTGTCGTAATCACGCCGCGACAGGAAGCCGCTGTCGAGCATTCGCCGGTGCTCGGCAAGTTCGGCAGCAAGGCGGCGACTTCCTTTGGGCAGCACGATCTCAGCTCCCTCAATACGCTCACGCACAAGGCCCACGAAATGGGCTGCCGTGACTGAGGACAGCAGGCCTCCGCGAATCGTGCACACCGGCACCCGGCCAAGAGCGGTTTTCAGAACCCAATAGCCGGGAGTTGCCGACATCGCCGCCAACAGCAGCAGGCAACAGATGGCGAGCAGCACCCAGGGCACTGATCCGCTCTGCAAATACGCCGCCATCAATAGCGGCACCAGCGTCGCCATCAGCACCCGGCGCAAGCGAACCGGCAGGTCTCCAGCATGGTAGGCAGGATGCGGATCAAGGTAGGCCAGATTGACTACCTGCTCAGCCTGCCCCGGAACAAGACGATCTCGCAGGCCGAGGTAGTGGCCATTGAACAGCTCAAGCTCGACCTCGAAGCCCTGCCAGGGATTTGCCTGCAACAGCCGAGCCTCGCTGCGACGCCGCTCGGATGGCGGCACCGAGATGTAATCATCATCAGGTATTCGGGCAAATACCGCTGAACCGGTGGCCTGCTGCTGCGGCAACGTCATAAGTCACCCTCTTCCAAAGTGCTCAGGTAGGAAGATAGTGCCCTATATCACTAATGCTTAAATATGAACCAGTTGGCAGGCATCAGGCGGCACCGCCCTCAAACCCGGCAACCAAGCACCCGCCAGAGAGCATGACCGCTATCACGATACTTTTCCTCGAAGTCGGTCAACGCTGTCTCGGGCTGAATTCGCTCGATCCCGGCCGGACGCCCTGCAACCGACAGAGCCGCCGCCATCTCCTCGGCATAGACCTGCCAGTTGGTGCGTAACTCCACCACTTCACTCAGCGCCAGTAGCTGGGGAAACACCGGATGACCGTGCCAGCGCCGCTGCAGATGACCGGGTTTTGGCCACGGATTCGGGTAGAGCAGGAAATGCCTGGCCACTGACCAGTCGGCTGCCAGCATCAAGCGCCATATGTCAGCGCATTCCGCACGCATCAGGTAGAGGTTGGCGGGTGCCGCGCCAAACCTCTCCAGCCCGCGCTTAAGACGCACGGCAGACTGGTCCATGGCGATGACCAGCGCATCCGGATGCTGCATGGCGAGGGCCCTTGATGCCCGTCCGGTACCACAACCGGAGTCCAGAATCAGCGGCCGAGAAAAACCCTGATGATGACGCCATGTTTCACACAACCTGAAGGCATCAACATTGTGAGCGGCCACAGGCTGACGCCAACGATGCAGCATATGCCGATGTACCATCTGGATCAGGGCAGGATGTATGCCGGCCTGACTCGACGCCACCGGACGGCTGTTGCCAGACATGCCGTGCTCCACCTGAAAGTGGGCCGCAGTCTAGCTCTGCGCCGACAACAGAGCCAGACCAGCAGTTGTGGTTTTGGCGGCCTGTCAGAGATTGACGCCAGTAAAGGTGTCAACCAATGCATCCAGCACACCTGACAACAGCGCCATCAGATCGTCGTCTGCCACATCAGAAACCGGGCCAAGCAGGTAGCTGCGCCGCTCGCCATTGGCCAGTTGCAGGGTCGCCCCGAGAGAGCGCCACTCTGCGTTCACCGTTGCCACCAGTGTCGATCCGGACACGATGTAGCCGCCGTTAAGGCTGGTCACGTAAAACGACAGCTCGCCGTCGGCACCAATCAGACTGGCATCGACCCTGTTGTTATTCAGTGCAAACGCGTAGCTGCGTTCCCCTCGCTGGTCATCAAGTACTTTCAGCGTGGCATTGCCAAGCAGCGACAACACTGACGGATCCAGCCCGCCAATGAGTGAGGCAAGATCGCCGGAGCCACCCTCGGCGCCGGACAGCAGCTGCTGAATCAGTTCATAAAGCCCGCTTAATTCGCCGCCGGCAGTCACCTGCATTTCCGGCAAGCCGAACGCATCAAATGCAAAGCAGGCCGACAGTGAAGACAACTCGCCGACCTCCACCAGTAACGGCGGCCGACCCTGACAGAATGCCGAGTCCAGTGCCCAGAGTGCATCACCAAATGGCGAGATCAGCTCACCATCCTGAACCGACAGTGACAACAGTGTGCCGCCATTCACGACGGCCCCAAGATTCAAGTCCCCGCCAGCCCGCAGAAATCCGGAAAAACCGTCTCCTGCTGCCACCGGATGACCTGCGGAATCGGAAACACGGATAATGCTCCCGCTACCCTGAAGCTGCACATTAACGGCGATATCGGCAATGCTGACAGGCTGATTGAGGGAAAAACCGCTGATACTGACGGTCAGCCCGCCCTCAAGCTCGCCGAATGCGGTTGTATTGCTGACTGATGCGGCAGAACCAACTTCCAGGCCACGAAGATCGAACTGCATCGGTGCATCAAGGGCAAGCGCTGGAAGCTCCATAACAACCTCCACCTGCTGGCCATGACGCTCTCCTGTCACCGTCAGTATTCGCTCGTTACGGCAATAAACCGCATAGCCCTCAGTCAGGGCCAGGCCGGCCATCTCCGGCAGCGAAGACATGTCAATACAATTGCCTAACGCAGCTTGCTCCTCAGTGGTGAGGCCGGCAATCATGGCCTCGCTGAGAGTGCCAAACACTGCAAAGGCAATACTCTCGGTCATGACCCGGACCAGACCGACGGTATCAACGCGGGAGCTGTCGTCGTTGTACAGCCAGTTCAACTGATCCATTTGTGTGGCAAGAAAGCTGGCGCTGTCATCAATGCCAGCCTGCTTGAGGTAATAATCAAGGTCGTCCAGCAGAACCATGGCATCATCAAACGCCTGCTGGTCGTAAGCAAAGGCACCCCCGGCTGCTGTCAGCGGACTGTCGCCCCAACGGGCAATCAAATCATCGACGCTTGCCAGCAAGGCGTCTCGGCTGGCCTGATTTGCCAGCGCCTCGACAAGCCCCGTCGCTGTCTGACGAATCAGATCAAGACCGGGGCGTAGCGTTTCATAATCGGTCGTCAGCAGCAGTTGTCCGGCCTGCCCGGCCAAGTCGGAAGCATAAGCATCCAGCAGAAACTGAAGGTCAATTTCGAACCCGTAGGCAATACCGGAAAAGGATGCGCCAAGGAGGGAATGCAACATCGCCGGGGAGTCGCCAAGCTCTGACTCATCTGTCAAATCAAGCGGCAGCCGACCAATAAAATCAGCTTCCAATCCGAAAATACTGGCAACCCTGCTATTGGCGAGTTCGATCAACGAATCAGTAACCGGCAGGCCCGGCATCAGCTCGATCCAGCGTGCTGCCAGATACGTCAACGGTGTGACAGCAATGCCCTCGCCGGCATAGTCGGAGGGCAGGATTGTGACCAGTCGGAAATTTTCCGGCGGCAAGGTTTCAGAACCAAACGCGACGTCACCACAACCGGCCAGTGCATCGCAAAGAATCCGGGTATTGGCATCGGCAAGCACGGTGATCCGGACAGGATTGGTGACACCGGTCAGATCGATATCGAAGAAACCGTCGGCATCGGTGAACCCCAGCGACAACAACTGCCAGAGGCCACCGCTATACTGATGCGCCTCTACTATGCCGTGACGGACGACACCCTTGACCGCCCTGCCCTCCAGATTCCTGACCACCGGCTCCGGATCAACCACCACCCCGGTGTCGGCATCAGTCTTACCACTGTCGCCGCCGCAGGCGCCAAGCAACATCACCAGTAGCAGGGCGGATATCCGCGAAATTGAACCAGGCATGTCTTTCCCCAACGCTTGTTATTCTGGTTTTGGCTGCCTGCCGTCAGCGACGTGAAGGCTGGGCAGATTTCGACCAAGTCTAGGTCGAAAGACTGATTACCCGCCAGCGCCATTGATCGCTGTATAAAAAAAGGCCCGATATGAATCGGGCCTTTTGTCTCAACGAATATCAGTCAGCTTCAGCCACCAAAGCGCACCTTGGCCTCGATCCGGCGACGGTGCAGGACCGGCTCGGTGTAACCACTGGGCTGGGCGCAGCCCTCAAACACCAGCTCACAGGCGGCAGCAAAGGCGACGCCGTCGAAGCCCGGCGCCATCGGCCGATAGAGCGGATCATGGGCATTCTGCTTGTCGACCACCACGGCCATCCGCTTCATCGCTGCCATGACGTCATCCTTGCTGACCACGCCGTGGCGCAACCAGTTGGCAATGTGCTGACTGGAAATCCGCAGGGTGGCGCGGTCTTCCATCAGGCCGACATCGCTGATATCCGGCACCTTCGAGCAGCCGACGCCCTGATCAATCCAGCGCACTACATAGCCGAGGATACCCTGACAGTTGTTGTCCAGTTCGGCGCGCTTTTCTTCGGCGCTCCAGTTGGTGTTGGCGGCCAGCGGCACGCTGAGAATATCGTCCAGCGAGGCACGCTTGCGGTTCTTCAGCTGCTGCTGCACGGCAAACACATCGACCCGGTGGTAATGGGTGGCGTGCAGGGTGCCAGCGGTCGGCGACGGTACCCAGGCGCAGTTGGCGCCGGATTTCGGATGGCCGATTTTCTGCTCCATCATCTGCTTCATTTCGTCCGGCATGGCCCACATGCCCTTGCCGATCTGGGCGTGGCCCGGCAGACCGCATTCCAGACCGATATCGACGTTCCAGTCTTCGTAGGCAGCGATCCACTTCTGCTTCTTCATGTCGGCCTTGCGCACCATGGCGCCGGCTTCCATGGAGGTATGGATCTCGTCACCGGTGCGGTCGAGGAAACCGGTGTTGATGAACATGACCCGCTCTTTCGCCACCCGGATGCACTCTTTCAGATTCACCGTGGTGCGGCGTTCCTCATCCATGATGCCGATTTTCAGGGTATTGCGCGGCAAGCCCAGCGCGTCTTCGACACGGCCGAACAGCTCGCAGGCAAACGCCACTTCCTCCGGGCCATGCATCTTCGGCTTGACGATATACACCGAACCGGTGCGGCTGTTGCTGTATTTGCCGAGGCCCTTGAGGTCATGCATCGCCGCCAGCACGGTGACCATGGCATCCATGATGCCTTCCGGAATTTCTTCACCGTTAACCAGAATGGCGTTGTTGGTCATCAGGTGGCCAACGTTGCGGACCAGCAGCAATACCCGGCCGTGCAGGGTCAGCTCGCTGCCATCTACCGCGGTGTAGCTGCGATCCGGGTTCAGGGTGCGGGTGATGGTGCGGCCGCCCTTCTCCATGGTCTCGGCCAGATCGCCTTTCATCAGACCAAACCAGTTGCCATAGGCAACAACCTTGTCCTGAGCGTCCACCGCGGCGACGGAATCTTCGCAGTCCTGAATCGCGGTGACTGCGGATTCCAGCAGCAGGTCTTTGACATTAGCCGGATCTTCGGCGCCAATCGGATGGCTGGCGTCGATCTGGATTTCGATATGCAGGCCGTTGTTGACCAGCAGGATGCCCTTTGGCGCAGCGACATCACCGCTGTAACCAACAAACTGGGCCGGATTCTTCAGCCCGGTTTCGCCGGCGGCGGTTTTGACCACCAGCTTGCCGTCAACGACGCTGTAGCGGGTCGACTCGCTGTGCGAA
The DNA here is from genome assembly GCA_041592575.1 of Alcanivoracaceae bacterium. Classification (GTDB taxonomy): domain Bacteria; phylum Pseudomonadota; class Gammaproteobacteria; order Pseudomonadales; family Alcanivoracaceae; genus PGZG01. Next base: position 715 of record JBFHPX010000076.1, on the reverse strand, counting down.
CCGCTGGCCAGCGGCGCCGCGTCATCCAGCAACTGGCGCGCCCAGGCAATCACCTTGGCGCCGCGCTTGGGATTGTAGGCGCCGCCCTTCCCGGCATCGCCTTCATCGCTGATCACATCCGAGCCATACAGGGCATCGTACAGGCTGCCCCAACGTGCGTTGGCGGCATTCAGGGCGTAACGGGCATTCATCACTGGCACCACCAGCTGCGGGCCGGCAATCGAAGCGATTTCCTGATCGACATTGGCGGTGGTGACGCTGAATGCCTCGCCTTCCGGGAGCAGGTAACCGATTTTGCTCAGGAACGCCTTGTACTCGGCCATATCCAGCGGTTTGCCCTGACGGGCCTGATACCAGGCGTCCATTTGTGCCTGAATCTGATCTCGCTTGGCCAGCAGAGCCTTGTTCTTCGGCATCAGGTCGGTGGCAATTTTTTCCAGCTCGGACCAGAACTTGCCGGCATCGACGCCGGTGCCGGGAATGATGCGGTTGACCACCAGATCATGCAGAACAGGGGCGATTTCCAGAGTGCCGTGCTTGATGCGATCAGTCATGGGGCAGATACCTATCCGGTCAAATAAAACGGACGCCGGGCCGGAGCCCGGGCAGTGAAGGCGGCGATTCTAACGGATTCGTCGGGTCAGTTCATGCGCCCTGAGGGAGGGTGCGTGACCTTTTGGTCACTGTCCCGGCGGGCGGCAGCCGCGCCGGGTTT
>JBFHPX010000075.1:0-9990 GCA_041592575.1 Alcanivoracaceae bacterium | reverse complement strand
GGAGGAGCCGCTACCCGACGCAATCCTGCTTGATCATAGCGGCCAGTTACGGCGGCTGGTTCAGGGCCGTCAGCGCTTCCGTCGGGTGCAGGTGGCGACCAGTGTCGGTTCCTGTATTGACTTGCTGCGGCAGACCGCAGCCGCACCGCTGATTGTGGTCCACAGCCAGCACCCGGACAGCGCCCTGGAGTCGCTGTTGATGCCATTGCAACCGTTTCTGCAGCGCTGTTCGTTGCGGCTGGTAGTAGGAGTGCGTGGCGGTGTCAGTGACGAGCTGTTGCGGCGCTGCCGGGTCGCCGACCTGCAGGCAAGTACCGTGTTCGACGAGTCCCGTCTGGCGGCATTGTTTCAGCCGGGAAGGGTGTTGGCCCAGACGAGCGAAGACCAGCCGCTGGCGGCGCCCTCCGCAAAGCCTTATGCCGGGCTCAGGGTGCTGGTGGCCGAGGATAATCCGGTGAACCAGATTGTCACCGACGGCATGTTGCGGCGTCTCGGGGTCGAGCCACGCATGGTCGGCGATGGGCTGGCGGCCTTGCAGGCCTATGAGCAGCAGGGCGGCCGTTACGACCTGATCCTGATGGATCTGGATATGCCGAACATGGATGGCACCACCTCGGCCCGGGAAATCCGGGCGCTGGAGCGCCGCCAGGGCTGGCCAGCCTGTCAGATAGTCGCCCTCAGTGCCCATGTTCTGCCGGAGTACCGGCAGGCAGTGGAGCAGGCCGGCATGGACGGCCAGCTGACCAAGCCGGTGACTCTGGACCAGCTCGACACGGTGCTGGCAGCCGTTTGACGGTGCATAACTGCCGATTATCGGTTTTTCTTGCCTCTACGCCCTGATCTCGGGGGTTTATACACAATTTTGCAAACAATCTGATCTTTTCTTCTTATAATGCGACTCATACCGGGATGCGTTATTCGGAGAGCACCATGAATATCGTCAAGTTTGTAACCGCCGTTGCCGCCAGTGTGGTTCTGTCTGGTACTGCTCAGGCAGAGTTGATATCAGCCTCGGCTGACCGCCAGCTTTGTCAGGCTGCCAGCCGTGATGGCTCCCTGGAGCTGGCTGTGGAAGCGATGATGGATGCTGGCCAGTTTCGTTATGACATGGCCCCGGCACTGCTCAACCTGCGCTGTGGCCAGATCAGCCTGATCCAGGGCCTGATCAATGATTCCCGCGCCGAGAACCTTGAGTATGCGGTGATCGATCTTGGCGTGGACGTTAACAGCCCGCTGGTTCCGGTCGAAGCCGGTCAGCTCAGCGTGGTTCAGTATCTGATGCAGCAGGCGGTCATGGCGCCGAGCGTCGAGGCCCGTGAGTTCGCGATGGAGTATATGCATGATTTCCGCAGCGTCGATTTCAACCCGAATCTGCAGTTGGTGACGCTGAAGTAAGTTTGTTTCTGGTTACCCTTTCACAAGCCCCGCTGGTCGGGGCTTTTTTTTGGATCAGCTGGCTCGTGGTGGCGCAATGACCTTCGCTGCCAGTAGCTCGGAGATCACGGCATAGGGAAGCGGACGGGAAAACAGAAACCCCTGAATCTGCTGGCAGCCGCCGTTGCGCAGGATTATCAGCTGGTCAAGGGTTTCTACACCCTCGGCAACCACCTGCATCTGCAGTCGACGCGATAGCGCAATAACCACGTCGACAATGGCCGTGCTGTTCGGGTCCGAGGTCATTTCCGCGACAAAGGCCTTGTCTATTTTCAGGGTATTGAACGGGAAGCGGCGAATATGGTTAAGGCAGGAGTGGCCGACACCGAAGTCGTCCAGTGCCAGATGGACACCAAGCTCCCTTAGTTCATGCAAAATGGCTGCAGCAGCTTCGACATCCTCCATCAGGGTGTTCTCGGTCAGTTCCAGTTCGAGTTGTTCCGGGCGCAGTCCGGACTCGGCAAGCACCGTTGATACCAGCTCCACCAGATTGCTGTGGCTGAACTGACGTGGCGACAGGTTGACGGCGACTCTTTCCGGGGCAATGCCCTGACTGGCCCACAATTGGTACTGCTGGCAGGCGCGGCGCAACACCCATTCCCCCAGCATCAGAATCAGGTCGGTTTCTTCGGCCAGTGAAATGAACTGCTCCGGAAGGATCACGCCATGCTCCGGATGGTTCCAGCGCACCAGCGCCTCGACGGCGACGATATGTCCGCTGATGGCATCGACTCGTGGCTGGTAGTAGAGCTCAAGATGGTTGTTTCGTAACGCCTGTTTCAGCGCCATTTCCCTGCGCATATGCATGGCCCCGTGGTGCCTTTCCGGGCAGGCCTGAAAACGCCGAAACACCCCCCGGCCGCTGCTTCGAGCATGGTGCAGGGAGGAGTTGGCGTAGTGATAAATACTTTGATGGTCAGTGCTGTCCTCGGGGTATACCGCAGCGCCTATGCTGGTGGTGACATAAAGATCATGGTCACCGATACGGATAGCCTCCGATACTGTATTCATCATCTTCTTGGCGAAAGCGCTGACATCTTCATCGTCTGGTTGCACGCGGATAATAACAAACTCATCTTCCTCGACATGGGCGACCAGTCCCTTGCTGTCGGCAAGCTCCGTCAGTCGCTCGGCAATGGTGCGTAGAATTTTTTCAGCGCCATTTTGCCCGGCTATATCGCAGATCAGGTCAAATCGGTCCAGTGCCATGTTCAGCACCGCAACGCTGGCGCGTTGATGGTCCGCATAACTGGCTGCCTGTTCGAGGCGCCGCAACATGATTTTTCTGCGAGGCAGGGCGGTAACCGGGTGGTGCAGTTCTTCGCGGTCCTGTTCTGAACACGGGGCGGACGAAAGCGGGTGGATAAAGATAAATGCGTGCTTGCCGTGACGATCCTGGTAGAGGTGAAAAATCAGCGCCGCCGGCACCGCGTGACCACTGCCATGTGCCAGCCTGGAATCAACTTCGTAGTAACTCTGCTGCTCCAGTTTCTGCCAGATGCCGGGCCAGTCGCCGACGTCAATATCGTTGTCGATGTCGAACAGGCTGAGTCGCAGGAGCTGCTCCCGCTGGATGGCGAAAAATTCGCAGAAAGAATGGTTGGCGTAGGCGATGTCGCCGCGGCTGTTGACTTGCAGGACCGGCAAATTGATGCGGTCGGCAATAAAGTGCTGCCTTTGCGCCTCGACAGTAAACGGGCGGGTTATACGGCGCTTGCCTGCCAGTCTGGCGATAAACGGGTTGTGACTGTTCATACAGGGCCTCCGGTTATCCATTCCATAAATGGGAAATGAACGCAGCGTGAATACTGTAACACATGGGGCTATTGTTGCGGCTGCAAGTTCCGCATTTCTCGCGGTTGCTGGTGTTGTGGCGGCCGACGTGGTGGTTGTGGCTTTAGGAGCCACCCGGGTCGGGAGGGGAAGATATTTAATGCTTTATCGTGATTTTCTGGTCATGTGCCATCTATCTCCGCCGTATCTTCGTCAATCGCCTCAAGCGACAGCGATAGCGCCGGTTTGTCCCGCTCTGTGTTGTCCGAGTCTTCTGTGCTCAGCTTGATTCGCAGGCGCAAGTCGTTGGCCGAGTCCGCATTTTTCAGAGCCTCCTCGATAGTGATACGGCCCTGTTCGTAGAGTCGGAACAGCGCGGTATCAAACGTCTGCATGCCAATGTTCTCGGACTTTTTCATGATCTCCTTGATGCCATCGATATCGCCGCGCAGGATCAGTTCGCGAATGGTAGGGGTGCCGAGCAGTACCTCGATTGCCGCCGCCCGCTTGCCATCGACCGTTGGAATGAGACGTTGTGAAATGAATGCCTTGAGGTTGAGTGACAGATCCGTCAGCAGCTGTGGGTGTCGTTCTTCGGGAAAAAAATTGATAACCCGGTCAAGCGCCTGATTGGCATTATTGGCGTGTAACGTCGAGATGCACAGATGGCCGGTTTCGGCGAAGGCCAGGGCATGCTCCATGGTTTCCCGGTCGCGGATTTCGCCAATCAGGATGACATCCGGCGCCTGGCGAAGGGTGTTCTTCAGTGCTGCGTGGAAGCTGCGGGTGTCGACGCCGACTTCGCGCTGGTTAATGATGCTTTTCTTGTGGCGGTGAACAAACTCTACCGGGTCCTCTATGGTGATGATGTGGCCGCCGGAGTTGGTGTTGCGATAATCAATCAGGGCTGCCAGCGAAGTCGACTTGCCCGAACCTGTGCCGCCGACAAACAGTACCAGGCCGCGTTTCTCCATAATGGTGTTTTTCAGAATGTCTGGCAGGCCGAGGGATTCTGCTGACGGAATTTCGGTAACGATATTGCGCGCAACGATCGATACCTCGTTGCGTTGCCGGAAGATGTTGACGCGAAACCGGCCGATGCCTGGAAGGCTGTAAGCCAGATTCATCTCCAGATCACGATCAAACTGGCCGCGCTGCTCTTCGTCCATAATATTCAAGGCAATGGCTTTGACCTCGCCGGGCTCCATCGGCCGTTTGTCCACCAGTGTCAGCTTGCCGTGGAATTTGGCGCAGGGCGGGGCTCCGGTGCTCAGATAGAGATCGGAGCCGCCCTTCTTCGCCAGAATCGTGAGGTAGCTATCAAAATTCATTGTGTTGTCCCGGGGCAAAGGATAGGAATTGCCAGTATTTCTAATGCTTTATTCCTATAATGAAAATGCTGGCAGATTGCCCCTGCCTGCCTGGCGCCCGATTCTGGCTAGAATGAGCCGCCCCGTGTTTGCCCTGAGCCGAAATGACGCTACCGATTGATAATGTCCTGCCTGACCTGCTGGCCGCGCTTGCCCGGGCCAATGCAGCGGTTCTGCAGGCGCCCCCCGGCGCTGGCAAAACTACCCGGGTGCCACTGGCACTGCTGGAGCAGCCATGGCTGGCCGGCCAAAAGCTGCTGATGCTGGAGCCGCGTCGTATTGCGGCGCGCTCGTCGGCGCTTTTCATGGCCAGTCAAATCGGCGAAGAAGCGGGGCAGACGGTTGGCTATCGCACCCGGCTGGATAACCGGGTATCAGCTTCGACCCGGATTGAAGTGGTCACCGAGGGCATTCTCACCCGGATGATCCAGCAAGACCCGGCGCTGTCAGGTTATGGCATCGTTATCTTCGACGAATTTCATGAGCGCTCACTGCAGGCCGACCTTGGTCTGGCGCTGGTGCGCGAGGTGCAGCAGGCATTACGCGACGACCTGCGGGTGCTGGTGATGTCGGCCACGCTGGATGGCAGCCGCATTGCAGCATTGCTGGATAACGCGCCGGTGATCGCCAGCGAAGGGCGCAGCTACCCGGTGGCAGTACGTTACAGCGCGCCGGAGCGAACTCCATGGCTTGATCATCTGGCACGAGAGTTGGTCGCAGTGTTTGCTGATGCCGACAGTGGGTCGGTGCTGGCCTTCCTGCCCGGGAGCGGTGAGATTCGCCGCTTGGCAGCGATGCTCGAAGACAGGCTGCCGACCGGAGTTGATCTGGCGCCGCTTTACGGCGATCTCACCCCGGAGCAGCAGGATGCCGCCGTCAGCCCGGCGCCGGAAGGTCGGCGCAAACTGGTGCTGGCCACGGCAATTGCCGAAACCTCATTGACCATCGAAGGCATCGCGACCGTCGTCGATGCCGGGTTTGATCGGTGCCCGGCGTTTGACCCGGGCACCGGCATGAGCCGGTTGGAAACCGTGCGAGTGTCGGCCGCGTCCGCCACCCAGCGCGCTGGTCGGGCCGGTCGGCTCGGTCCTGGTAGCTGTATTCGGCTATGGTCCGAAAGTGAGCGGCTGAGACCGTTTTCCGGAGCGGAAATCGTCGATGCCGATCTTGCCGATCTGGTGCTGGAGCTGGCGCAGTGGGGGTGTCGGGACCCGGCTGGCATGGTCTGGCTCGACCCGCCGCCTGCGGCGGCCTGGCAGCAGGCCAGCGAGCTGTTGCAGCAACTTGGTGCGCTGGACCAGCAGGGCAGCATAACTGCGCATGGTCGGCAGCTTCTCAAGATGCCGCTGACACCGAGGCTGGCGCATATGGTCGCCATCGGCCGGCAGCGTGGCTGGGGCGCTTTGGCAGCAAAACTGGCGGTGATTCTTTCCGAGCGCGACATACTTCGTGATGCCGGCTCCGATATGACCTTGCGGGTGCAGGCGCTGGATAGCGGGCAGGGTGTTGATCGCGCTCGGCTGCATTTCCTGCGGCAAGCCGTGCGCCGTCTGGATGATGGAAAAGGCGATCGACGGTATGACGATGACGCCGTCGGCCAGCTGCTGGCGCTGGCGTTTCCGGACCGGCTCGGTAAACGACGTCCCGGAGGCCCGGCCCGATATCTGTTGCGCAACGGCCGTGGCGCGGTGTTGCCTGATTACGATGCGCTGGCAGCCAGCACCTGGCTGGTGGCAGCCAGTCTTGATGGCGCCGGCCGCGAAGCGCGAATTTTTCTTGCTGCGCCTGTTTCCGCCGCCAGCATCGATAACCTGTTTGCCGAACAGATTGTCGAACGCGACGAAGCCGGCTGGGACGACAACAGCAATGCCGTGCGCGGCTGGCAGCGACGATGTCTTGGCGCGCTGGTGCTGGCACAACGCAGTAGCGCACTGAGCGACCCGGCGCTGATCGCGGAGGGCATGCTGGCCGGCATTCGCCGCCTTGGTTCCGGCTGTCTGCCATGGACCGATGCGCTGCAACAGTGGCGTGCCCGAGTGGCGGTGATGGCGGCACTGGAACCGGATCGCTGGCCGCAACTGGATGACGACATGTTGCTGGCTACACTGGAGCAGTGGGCGTTGCCATGGCTGGCTGGTATCAGTCGGCGCGATCAGCTGAAACAGTTTCCGTTGCAGGCCGCACTGAACGCCATGCTCGACAAACCTCAGCGCGACATGCTGGGCACCTTGCTGCCGACCCACATACGGGTGCCCACCGGCAGCGAGATAGCAATTGATTATCAGGTTGAGGGCGGGCCGGTACTGGCGGTGAAGCTGCAGGAATTATTCGGTCTAACCGAAACTCCTGGTTTGGCCGGAGGGCGTGTGCCGCTGACAATTCATCTGTTGTCGCCAGCTCGCCGACCGGTCGCCGTTACTGCAGATCTGGCCAGCTTCTGGCAGCAGGGTTATCCGCAGGTGCGAAAGGAGTTGCGCGGGCGTTACCCAAAACATCCATGGCCTGAAGACCCGTTGGCAGCGGCGCCACAGCGAGGGGTCAAGCAGTCGAAGAACCGCTAAGATTAAAGCTGATGGCGCAGCAGCGGCCGGTCGGACGCGAACGGATTTCGCCGTCGGTCGACGGCTGCTGCGGGGAGTTCTGGCAAGGGGGAGGTCATGACGTTTCACCAGATCGTTGAATCCGTCAGTGCGACGGGCAGTATCGACGTGCCGGCAGGCTGGACCCAGGGGCGCGCCCTGTTTGGTGGCTTGCTGGCGGCGCTGATGTATCGGGCGCTGGAACAGAAAGTGGGGGAGACCGTACCGGTTCGCTCCATCACGGTGTCGTTTGTGGCGCCGGCCAGTGCCGGCGAGCTGCAGTGTGATGCGGAGATTCTCCGGCAGGGGAAATCGGTCACCCAGGGTATGTGTCGCGCCGTTCAGGGCGGCCAGCTGGTGGCGGTGTTGTTGGCCAGTTTCGGTGTCGGTCGCCAATCGCAGATACATGTCGATGCCTGCCCGGCGCCGTCGTTCAAATCACCCGATGAGTCATTTCCCCTGCCTTTCATTCCCGGCGTGACCCCTGAGTTTATCCAGCACTATGATTTTCGCTGGGCCCATGGCGGCGTGCCGTTCAGTGGTGCGGCCAAGGCGGATATTGGTGGCTGGGTCCGGGACAGGGCCGCCCGTGATCAGGTGAGCATTGCCGACTTGCTCGGTCTGGTGGATTCCTGGCCACCGGCAGTGCTGCCGATGTTGAAAACACCGGCGCCGGGTAGCTCAATGACCTGGACGGTGGAGTTCATGCCTGACGCCAGTTCCGGCAGCGGTCGGCAGTGGTGGCAGTATCTGGCCGAAACCGAGTGGGCGGCCGAGGGGTATGCCCATACCCGGGCGCGCGTCTGGGACGAAACCGGTAAGCTGGTGGCGATCAGCCGTCAGACTGTCACCGTGTTTGCCTGACGGGCAGGGGTTTGCCGCAAGAGACCGAGCCAATGATGAACAAGGAGTCCGTGCTGATCCCGGTCGGGGATCAGGTTCCGCGCCGCGCCAACGGTTTTTTGCCCTGGCTGGGAGTTTTGCTGTTGCGGCTGTTCGGTTGGCGTATCAGCGGCGAGCTGCCGAATGTGGCCCGGGCGGTGGTCATCGTCGCCCCACACACCTCGAACTGGGATGGTGTGTTCGGGCTGTCGGCGATTCAGGCCCTGAAACTCCGGGTCAATGCGCTGGGCAAGGACACTCTGTTCGTCGGTCCGCTGGGCTGGTTGCTTGGTACCATCGGCGTGATTCCGGTGGACCGCACCTCGCCACAGGGCATGGTGCGACAGATTGTCGAGCGTTTTCATCAGACCCCGGCGATGTTTCTGGCGATCGCCCCGGAAGGCACACGGCATGCGGCCGAGCGCTGGAAAACCGGCTTTTACCAGATTGCCTTTGAAGCAGGCGTACCGATCATTCTGGTGGCGTTTGATTATTCCCGTCGTGAGGTGCGGGTAATGGGCAGCCTGCAGCCAGGCGGTGATCAGAAGGCTGATCTTGAGCGAATCTATGCCTGTTACCGTGGGGTGCCGGCGCGCAACCCGGAGTTGCTGTCAGCGCCGCTGAGGCAGCATACCCTGTAGGAGCGGCCGACCGGCCGCAAAGCACTCGCCGTTGGTCGACGGCTCCTGCAGCGGTGCCAAGGCTGCCACACACGTGATAATTTTCCGAAATCAAACCGAAGGAGCACGAACATGACCCAGCAAGCTTTCGAACAGGCCCAGAAAGATGTCAAAACCCTGACCAGCAAACCGGGCAATGATGATCTGCTGTTTCTCTACTCGCACTTCAAGCAGGGCAGTGACGGCGACGTCTCCGGTAAACGCCCGGGCATGCTGGATATGGTTGGCCGCGCCAAGTACGACGCCTGGGCCAAGCTGAAAGGCATGAGCAAGGATCAGGCCATGCAGAAGTATGTCGACAAGGTGCAGGCGTTACTGAAAACGCACCGTTGATTTTGCCGCAGGCGATGCGGGGCGGGCGCGTTACTGCAAACGCCGCTTGAGCCCCTTTGCCGCCAGAATGCGGGTGGAAATTTCCTCGATCGACATGTCGGTGGCATCCATGAACGGGATGCTGTGCTTGTTGTAGATCGCTTCCAGCGCCCGCACTTCCATTTCGCACTGACGTGGCGAGGCGTAACGGCTGCCGGCCTTGCGTTCGTTGCGAATCGCCATCAGCCGGTCCGGATTGATGGTCAGGCCGAACAGTTTGTTCTTGTGTGGCACCAGACAGTCCGGCAAGCGCAGGTCGTCAAAATCATCTTCGGTGAGTGGATAGTTGGCGGTATACAGGCCGAACTGTAATGCCAGGTACAGGCTGGTCGGTGTCTTGCCGCTGCGTGACACGCCAATCAGGATCACGTCGGCCTGATCATAGTGGCGGGTGCGGGCGCCGTCATCGTTGTCCAGCGCGAAATGCACCGCATCGATACGAATGCGATAGGCCTCGTGGTCACGAATCGAATGGCTCTGGCCAACGGTATGGCTGGAGCGAACGCCAAGTTCCTGTTCCAGCGGGCCAAGAAAAACCGCAAACATATCCAGCACCAGACCATTGCAGCGTGCCAGAATTTCCCGGTGTTCATCATTCACCAGCGTTGAAAATACGATCGGGGTGGCGCCATCCTGCTCGGCAGCCCGGTTTATTTTCTGCACCACATCGTGGGTGGTTTCATTGCTGATGACATAGGGCAGGGTGACCTGGTCGAACTTGATGCCACCGAACTGACTGAGCATCGAATGGCCAAGGGTTTCCGCAGTAATACCGGTACCGTCTGACACGTAGAAGGCGGTGCGTCTCATGAAGGGAGAATCCTGTTAACGGGAAGCGACGGCATCCTCGTCAGCATAGCGGCTGGCGAACTGGCGGCGATAGGTGGGCAGCAGTTCATT
>JBFHPX010000074.1:0-10029 GCA_041592575.1 Alcanivoracaceae bacterium | reverse complement strand
GCAGAAACACCGTTTCGCGTAGCCAATGAAAATATCACCGTCACCATCAGTGCCGGCGTGACCTCAGCGATTCCATTGGCACCAGGTCAGGAAGCGATTCTGCTGCAGCAGGCCGACGAGGGTCTGTATATCTCCAAGGATGAGGGGCGCAACCGGGTAACCTGCCTGCCCGGCTGAGCCTGGCTGAGCCGGACAAACATTGTCAGCTTACAGATGCAGGCCACACTCGGTTTTCGGCTTGCCCTGCCAGCGGCCACTGCGGCCATCTCCTTTCACCGTGCAATGACTGCAGCCAATCGACGAGTATCCCTCGGCCACCAGCGGATGGAACGGCAACTGGTGCTCGGCAATATACGCATCGCGTTGCTCCCGGGTGACATCGATCATTGGATTGAACTTGATGATGCCACGACGCTCCTCGAAGATATCCAGCCCGGCGCGATGGTCGGTCTGCCAGCCCATCAAACTGGACACCCATATCTGGAAATCCAGTTTGACCGCCTCCAGCGGCTCCACCTTGTTGACCGAGCAGCACAGATCAGGATCGGTCTCCCAGAGCCTCTCGCTGATAGCGTACTGGTGATGGTGGTGATCCGGCTTCACATCCACAACCTTGAGACTGAACAGATCTGCCAGATAATCACGGTAATTGAGGGTTTCCTGAAAATGAAATCCGGTGTCGATAAAGTGAATGACCTGCTCCGGACGGATGCTGTTGATGATGTGCAGGAAGTAGGCCGAGGTAGCAGCAAACGATGAGGTCACCAGAATGCCGTCGGCACTGAAGTCCTGATACAGCCGGCGAATACGCTCGTCAAAGCTGAGCGGCCGGTAAACCCGATTCAGCTCCGCCAGCGCATCCACGGTGAGGCCGGCGCTGTTGGCAGGCACTCGAGCGATCAGTTGCGGGCTGTTCATGATGACTCCGGGCATACTGCTACAGGGACGGGCATGATACGAACCCTGTGGCGCGGTGAAAAAGACCGAGTAATTGTATCTATATGCCAATTGAGAATATATTTTGGTTGAAATCATCGATCGGGAAATAATGGGGCGCCCATGATTGAGGCTGTCTGGCTGGCCTTCGCCTTTATCACCGGCATACTTGTGCGACCGGCGGGCCTGCCTCCTCTGGTGGGTTATCTGGCGGCGGGCTTTGCACTGGCGGCGCTGGGCGCCGATCTTGGCATGCCTGCCGACAGCGGCACCATGTTGGGCCACGTCGCCCACCTGGGTGTGTTGCTGTTGCTGTTTACCGTGGGCCTGAAACTCAAGATCCGCAATCTGGTTCGTCCCGAGGTGATCGGTGGCGGCCTGCTGCATTTCGGGCTATCCGTGGTGGTGATTGCGCCGGGTCTGTATTTTTTCCTTGGCCTCGACAGTCGCACAGCCGTTCTGCTCGCGATTGCCCTGGCCTTCTCCAGCACCGTACTTGCCGCCAAGGTTCTTGAAAGCAAACGCGAGTTACGGGCATTCCACGGTCGGGTAGCAATCGGCATCCTGATCGTTCAGGACCTGATCGCACTGGGGGTGATGAGCTTCGCCAGCGGCCAGAGCCCGTCAGCCTGGGCGTTGCTGATTTTTTCACTGCCGCTGCTGCGACCGATTCTTTACCGATTGCTGGATGTCACCGGGCACGAAGAACTGCTGGTGTTATTCGGTCTGTTACTGGCGATCGCAGTGGGCGGTTATGGCTTTGAATCCGTTGGCCTGAGCTCGGAGCTGGGCGCCCTGGTATTCGGAGTGCTGCTCTCCGGCCACACCCGGGCCAAGGAATTGTCTGACTCTCTCTGGAGTATCAAGGAAGTATTTCTGGTCGGGTTTTTCCTGCAGATCGGGCTCGCCGGGCTGCCCGATCAGAACCATTTCCTGTTTGCCGTTGCCATGTCGCTGTTTCTGCCACTGAAAGGTGTGCTGTTTTTCCTGCTGCTGGTGTTGTTCCGGCTGCGCTCCCGAAGCGCCTTTCTCAGCTCCCTGCCACTGACCAACTACAGTGAGTTCGGCCTGATTGTCGCCAGCGTGGTGCTCCCGGAATGGCTGGTGCCGCTGGCATTGACGGTGGCATTTTCATTCCTGCTGTCTGCACCGTTAAACCGCATTGCACACCCCCTGTATGAACGCATCGCTCGCCAACTGGCGCCATTTGAGCGCAACCAGCGGCACCCGGACGAGCAGCCCATTTCACTGGGCGACGCCCGGGTGCTGGTAATGGGAATGGGCCGCACAGGCTCCGCCGCCTATGACTTTTTACGCCCACACGAGTCACGCCTGATCGCGCTCGACTCCGACCCGACCAAGATGGCCGCTCACCAGAGTGCCGGTCGTAATGTGTTCTTCGCTGACGCCGAAGATCCCGTGTTCTGGGAGGGGCTGCAGATGGATCATATCGAGGCAGTAATCCTCGCCATGAACGACATTGAAGCGAAATTGATCGCGGCCCGAAAGCTGCGCCAGCGCGGCTTTACCGGGCTGGTGGTGGCCCACACCATGCATCAGGACGAGGCGAACGCCATTGCCCGCGCCGGCGCCGACGAAGCATTTTTAACCATGAGCGAGGTTGGCGCCGGTATCGCTGAGCACGTCCGCCAGAGAGTTCTGTCAGAGCCGTCTGGCGACAAGTGATTTCCACTGCTCGATATCGGTCTGATCGGCTTCATAGAGACTGAAGCCGATCAGATAGCTGCCGGCTTCGCTGCGCACCCAGCGGACTTCACCCACCACCGTCAGCAGCGTGCAGTGTTCCGGCAGCTGCGCCGACAATCGCAGGATCGCTCCCTGGGGCAGTGGCCGGTCAAGCCGTATCTGGGCACCATTGGCGGAAAAATCCACCAGTCGGCACAGCAGTAGTGGCGCACTCGGTTCATCGTCGTCGGATTCTGGCAGCTCAACAAAGACCGGAATACGCAGCGCAAGCCGAACCTCACTGCGATGATCCTGTCTGTCAGCCATCTGCCCACCCTCTGTCCTGACGAATGCCGTCGACCACACGGGTCAGGGCATCATCGAAACGCGAATCCTTCCGCACCACATCAATGGCGCCGGCGGCAATGCCGGCGATAAGGTCATCCCTTAGCACTTCGTACTTATCAATGCCAAGGCGATCTACGAAAATATACTTGCCACTGGACGGTAACACCACCGCCAGCTTGCGTCGGGTCTGCTCACCCTTGTCGTCGTGGAAGGTCAGCCATACCCCCATACTCAAGCCGCTGACCAGCAGTCTGGCCCGCTGCCGGCGCTGCGCCTCTGACGCGCCGTGCCCGGCCGCAACGGATTCGCGACGCGTCTGCTCCAGCTCTGCCTCGGCCTGCTGCAGGGCTTTGCCCTCGGCTTCCTGACGCTGACGTGTCTCAGCGAGCTGGCGGGCCTCGGCCAGTGCCTTGCTGCGAGCCTGCTCCCTAGCCTGCGCCTCTTGTTGCTCCGCTTCCTGACGGGCCCGGTGCTCCTGCTCACGACTGCGCTGACGTTGCCGATACTGATCCGCCAGCGTCGTCAAACGCTCAGCCGCCCACTCCCGCAATGGCACCGGTGCCACCAGCGCCGATATCTGTGCCGAAGAAAATTGCCAGGCAAACTCCTCGAACGAGGCACTCGCCTGCTTCATTCCAAGCTGATTCACAAACAGTAACTGCTGGTACTCATCGAGCTTCAGCAACAACCGCAGGCGCCGGCCGGAAGCGGTCTCGCTGAACCAGTCGCCGACTTGGATGGCCGCCACCTCGGACAACAGGTCCTGACTGACGCCGGCGCCGGCGTCATCAAGAGCCGTCCCGCCAGCGATAGACGGCACCGGCCGGTATTCCATTGGCCGGGCATGCAGCTGACACAGGTGAGCGATATCGACCTGCTCGCGCAACTGTTCACGCAGGCTCTCGTCGGCAATGACCTGCTCCAGCAATGGCATCAGCTCCGACTTGATCTGGTCAATCACCCGCGTCAGCTTGCCGCGTTGGGATGATTCGGCCGCCTCCACCTGCACACTCCAGAGCAACAGGCCAAAACCGCGCACCAGCTTCTGCCAGAGCGGCGATTGCTCGCCATGGTGCAGCAAAGTCCACTGAAAAGCGCCGGCCCAATGCTGGGCAATCGCCTCTGCCATGAAGTCCGGCACAGTACGGCCAGCGAGCAGGCGATTCAGGCTGCGCGCCGAAGTCTGGCGGATGTAGTTGAGCCGCAGCACGCCGAATTCACTTTCGGCTACCCGAGCGGTAATTCTGTCCTGGCGCTGCTGATAATCCAGAAACCACTGTTCAGCTGCGGCAAGACGGTCAGCCACGGCGGCCGGCTGACCCAGCCATCCGGTCAGCAGCGCAACACTGTCCCCAGCCTGTGGCAGCCCCGGATACCAGCCCGCTGCCACCTTTTCGACCAACGCCAGCAACGCATGAAGTGGGTGCTGCGGACGCATCAGCCAGCCATCTGTGGGCAACGCTTCAGCGATCATTCGGCTGCTGGCCCGCATCAGCGCCTCACCCAGCTGCGGGTGATACACCGGCTGGGCAAAGTAGTCGCGCAACAGTTCACGGGCCAGCCGGATCACACCCAGTTGCCGAACGCTGGGCGACTGGGCGGGAAAGGCACGCTGTACCGCCGCCACCGGATCTTCGACAAGCGGGTCGACCGCCAGTAGTGCACTGACGACCTGATCATCAGCAATCAACGCTGTCGAGGCAGGCTGACTGCCATGCAGCCCGGCAAACAGCCGGGCCAGACGATCGTCGGCGGAATCAGGCAGCGGCGCACTCATCTGGCTGGCCGTGGCGACAGAAGCAACATGGGAATTCCGAATTCGGAGACAACTTCGGAATAGTACTTAATTCTTACCAGGAGAACAGGATGTCAAAACGATAATTGCGAGAAAAGACGAACCCTGTCACGGCTTTCGCTCTAATCCAGCCAGGACAGGGGAAAATGCCACTCGCGTTACTTTTCAACAAACGCCCGCTCGATCACATAGTGGCCGACCTGCCCCTGACGAGTCTCTCGAAAGCCGAGACCGTCAAGCAGCGTGGTCAGGTCCTTGAGCATGGCCGGACTGCCGCAGAGCATGAAGCGGTCTTCGTCGACGTTGGGCGTCGGCAGGCCAAGATCGCTAAACAGCTTGCCCGATGCCATCAGCGCGGTCAGTCGACCCTGATTGCGAAACGGTTCGCGGGTCACGGTCGGGTAGTAGAGCAGTTGCTCACGAACCTGTTCACCGAAAAACTCGTTGTTCGGCAGCTCGTCAGTGATCACTTGCTGGTAAGCCAGCTCGGAGACATGGCGCACACCGTGGGTCAGGATCACCCGATCAAAGCGCTCATACACTTCCGGGTCGCGGATAATGCTCATGAACGGCGCCAGCCCAGTGCCGGTACTGAGCAGCCACAACCGCTTGCCCGGGAGCAGGTTGTCCGCCACCAGGGTGCCAGTGGGCTTGCGGCCAACCAGCACACTGTCACCAACCTTCAGCGACTGCAGCTTCGAGGTCAGCGGGCCGTCCGGCACCTTGATCGAGAAAAACTCCATTTCTTCGTCATAGTTGGCGCTGGCAATGGAGTAGGCGCGCAGTAGCGGCCGGCCCTCCAGCTCCAGACCGATCATGGTGAAATGACCGTTGCGGAAACGGAAGCCCGGATCCCGGGTGGTGCGAAAACTGAACAGGGTGTCGTTCCAGTGGTGTACATGGGTGACACGTTCCACATTCAGGTTGCTCATGCCGACTGACTCCATTGCGCGGGTGGCCTGCCACAGGCCGTGACTGATGGCAGCAGAGTAACGCTGGGCATTCATTCTGAAAAATGGGATATTCCGATATAACCAATCGATAATATCGAACAATATATGAAATACACCCTGCGTCAGCTCGAAGTGTTCCTCGCCGTGGCCCGCCAGCAGCACCTGACTCGTGCCGCCGACACGCTGGCCATGTCGCAATCGGCTGCCAGCAGTGCGCTGCGCGAGCTGGAGCAGCAGTTCGGCGTGCAACTGTTTGACCGGGTCGGCAAACGCCTGCAGCTGAACGAATTCGGCCTGCTGATCCGGCCACAGGCAGAAGCCTTGCTGGCCCAGGCCGAAGCGCTGCAACGGACCCTGAGCCAGCATGACGACGCCGGACTGCTCAAGGTTGGCGCCACCCTGACCATCGGCAACTATCTGGCGGTGGGGATCATGGCCCGTTACATGGCGGAGCCGGGTGCAGGACGGGTTGCACTGGACGTAGCCAATACTGCGGATATCGCCGCCAAGATTGCTAATTTTGAGGCAGATATAGGCCTGATCGAGGGAGAACTGCATCACCCGGATATTCTGCTAACGCCCTGGCAGGAGGATGAACTGGTGGTGTTCTGCGCCCCTGATCATGATCTTGCCGGGCGCCCGGCGCTGGACGACCGCGACCTGCGTGAGGCCACCTGGATCCTGCGCGAACCGGGTTCCGGCACCCGCCAGACCTTCGACCGCGCCCTGCACGGCCTGCTGCCAGAGCTGCATATCCTGCTCGAACTGCAACATACCGAAGCAATCAAGCGCGCGGTGGAAGCCGGTCTCGGCATCGGCTGCCTGTCGCGGGTGACCCTGAGTGAGGCGTTCCGGCGCGGCAGCCTGGTGCCCCTGCCGGTACCGGGCAGGGATTTTCGCCGCCGCTTCTACTTTGCCCTGCACCGGCAGAAATACGTCAGCGCCGGCATTGAGCGATGGATCAGCTTGTGCCGCCAGAGCGCGGCGACAGCATAATCTCGGCGACGCTGCGCCGATCCGGTTTGAAACGGTTGACCGGTTGATCAAGCGGATAGCCGAGCGACACACCGCACAGCAACTTGTACTGCTTCGGGATCTCGAAGCGTGCCGCCACTGGCGAGCGCCACAGCGCCAGCGCCCCCTGCGCACAGCTGCCGAGCCCCTCGTCAGTGGCCGCCAGCATCAGCGACTGCAGGAAGATACCAGCATCCAGAGCACTGTAGATTCCAAGTCCTTCGTGGATAAATACGAACAACGCCACCGGCGCATCAAAGAAACGAAAGTTGCGCGCCATTTGCTCATGCCGCGCGGCACGATCCTGCCGACCGATGCCGAGCATGTTGTACAAACCGATGCCGGTGGCCACCCTGCGTGGCTGCAGGTCCTCGGGATAATGCAGGATCGGCTTGAAATCGCCATCCGGCATGACGCCGCCACGCAAGGCCCCGAGCAGCTTGTTCGGCAGAGATGCCTTCTGCAGAGCCGTGGCCCGCTGAAAGCGCTCGGTCAGCTCGGTACGCAGCTCCTCCAATGCCCCCCCGGTCGCCACTGCAATCTTGTAGGGCTGGGTATTTGACCAGCTCGGTGACTCCAGCGCCCTTTCCAGCAGCCGCTCTATCTGCTCCGCCGGCACCGGGGTGTCAGCAAACGCGCGAATACTGCGTCGGTTCAACAAGACATCATTGAATTCCATAGTCCGTCCGGGTGAAGGTTGAAACGGTTGTATCAGGGCCACAGGCTAGCTGTCCGCGGCTGACGATGCAGTAACCGAACTGCTCAGTCCACCGCAGTTCCGGTCATCGGCTGTCCGAATTTGCCCATTAGTTGGCACGAATGTCCCTGTTTGTCGCACCTCCCCATCGTCACACTTCGTCGCAGTTGTCCGCAGCCCCACCCCGCGGCCAGGACAACACCACAACAAGAATATCGGGAGAGTGTGCAATGTCTGGATTTCGCTTGCTGATCGTCAGTGTACTGGTGCTGTTCGCCGGTCACGCCGCCGCAGATACCTATATCTATATCACCAACAGTACCCCTGATCCGGTGACCATCTCGGTCAGCCACTACGGCAGCCGCACCCTGTCCAACGGCAGCGAGTGGGCTCAGGAAGCCAGCAGCATCGGCCCCTACGAAACCAAGCGGGTTTTGCGCTACAACCGCTACTGGGGCGTCAAGTCTGGCCACACCTACAACTTCGACACCTATATCACCCGCAATGGCCAGTCCGTGGTGGCCAAACAGACCATGAAAGGCACCTGGAGCGGCAGCAACATCAAGCACGCCGCCAGCGGCCCGGGCTTCAGCACCTCCTGGTACACCGACCGCAACGTCCATAGCAACAGCCACAGCTACGCCAGCCGGCCGTCGTCCACCGCGTTCAAGGCGGAATACACCGGTGGTTACGATGACTTCTACTACGTGGTGACCAACGACACCCTGCCGGAACCGGTGTCCGGCGCGGACGCCCTGAAAGTGCTGAGCTACAACATCTACGCCCTGCCACTGGTTGCCGACCAGATCAGCGAGCGTCTGGCTGAGCTGCCGAAACACCTGAAGGGCTATGACGTGATCCTGTTCCAGGAAGCGTTCTCCTCGGATCGCACCGGCATGCTGCAACAACTGGCAGCCGAGTATCCGTACCAGACCCACGTACCGAAAATTCCCTATAACGGCATCAACGTGTTTGACAGTGGCGTACTGGTTGTCAGTCGCTACCCGATCGTTGCCACCGCAGATTACATCTACCCGGATTGCTCGGGCACCGACTGCTTCGCCGACAAGGGTGTCATCTATGCCGAAGTGATCAAGGGCGGCAAGGCCTACCACGTTACCTCGACTCACACCGCTTCGTTTGACACCGCCGAGGCTCGCGCCCTGCGTCAGCAGCAGTTCCAGCAGATTCGTGCACTGGTCGACGCCCAGAACCCGGCCGCGTTCGATGCAGTGATGATGGGCGGCGATTTCAACGTCAACAAACTGATCTGGCCGCAGGATTACGCCCAGATGCTGACCAACCTGAACGCCACCGATCCGGTCAGCACCGGCTACACCGCCTCGACCTTTGATCCGCGCATCAACATCCTGTCCGGCGCGGCAGGCTCAGGTGGCGAGACCGTTGAATACCTCGACTACGTGGTTTACTCGAACACTCACCGTCAGCCGGTCCAGTCGCGCAACGATGTCCGCATCCCGCGCACCGCTGTTGCTCCGCTGTTCCATACCCGGGATCTGTCTGACCACTTCCCGGTGATGGGTGAGTTCATCTTCGCGCCGTGATGTCTCTCCGACGCGCCCTGCTGGTGGTGACCGCTGTTGCGGTCGCCACCTTTTTTATTTTCTGGCGGTGGCAGGATGCGCCAGCTTCGCCGCCGCCAGTGTCTGGCCAGATCGACAGCCCCGCTGCCAGCAAAACCAGTCAACCGAATGCCGGCCGCGGCATGGATGAAGCAGCCATGAGCATGGAACAGCGTCGCCAGCTAAGCATCACCGCCATGCAGGAGCTGCTTGATGCGGCGCTGGCACAGCCAGGAAACCTGCAACAAACCCTGCAGCAAATGCGCCAGCAATGCCGTGAAAGCGACGACTGTGATGCTCTTGTTCAGGCAGCACTGGCCAGCTATGAGGATCAGGAATTTGCCGCACTGGTTGCCAGTGCGCTGCAGCGACTGCCGCTCTACGAAGCCGCCATGGCCCAGGTTGTCATGTCAATGGAGACCCCGGCACGACAACGCTATGCGGCCATTCATACCTTGCGGGAGCAAACTCTGGGCGTTGCCGAAACCGAGGCATTATTCGGGCAGGAAGCCGCCTGGGCAGAGTACCAGTTCCGTTTCGGCGAGCTGATGAGCAGCGATACGCTGACCTCGCTTTCCCCGGAGCAGCGGCTGGCGACACTGGATGCCCTGCGCCAGGAAACACTGGGCGCCTACCAGCCAGCTCTGGCTGAGGTAGAGGGAGACAGTGGCCGCTATGACCGTGAGCTGGCGCTGCTGACCGCCGGGCTGACCGACCCCGCCAGCATTGACGCCATCACCGGGCAGTTGCGGCTGCAGTATTTCGGCGCCGAGCAAGCAGCCGCGATGGCCGCGCGCGATCAGCAGGTTCGGCAGCAACAAAGCAAGGTTGCCGATTATCAACGGGCCGTCGAGCAACTTGATCAGGCTATGGCCCCCCTCAAAACGCAGATGGCAGAGGAAATCTGGGCCCAGACCTACGAACAACGCCTCTCCGAGTTACGCCTGCAGCACTTCCCCTCCCCCTGAAGGGCCGCGAAGGCCGGCCCTTTCCACTCCGGGACCGGCCGCCATCAGG
>JBFHPX010000073.1:0-10038 GCA_041592575.1 Alcanivoracaceae bacterium | reverse complement strand
CGGTGGATGCCCCACTTTTCGTCGCACTTGACGTCGCCGGCTTCGTCCACCGGGTTGCCCAGCACGTCCATGATACGACCGAGCGTACCGGTACCAACGGGAACGGAGATCGCCGCACCGGTATTGAAGACAGCCAGGCCACGCTTCAGGCCTTCCGAAGAGCCCATCGCGATACAGCGAGCGACACCGTCACCCATCTGTTGCTGGACTTCCAGGGTCAGCCCCGTGTCTTCCACCAACAACGCGTCATAAATCTTGGGAATGTTGTCGGTCGGGAATTCGACGTCGACAACCGCGCCAATGATCTGAACAATCTTTCCGTTACTCATCAGTCTTGCCTCTGTAGAGGATGTCGTGGCCCGCAAGCCAGGACGATTTCAAAAATTAATCGGTATCCGTGTAATAAACCGCAGCGGCGCCGCCGACGATTTCTGCCAGTTCTTGCGTGATCGCAGCCTGACGCGCCTTGTTGTACTGCAGTTGCAGCGCGTCGATGATGTCGCCGGCGTTGTCGGAGGCCGCCTTCATGGCGACCATCCGGGCGGCCATCTCACAGGCACCGTTTTCGACAACGGCCTGATAGACCTGGCTTTCCAGATAACGCTCGAGAACTACATCCAGCAACTCCGCCGGTTGCGGCTCGTAGATGTAGTCCCACAGTTTCGGCAGGTCATCCGACCCGCTGGCAGCCGGCAATGGCAGCAAGGTCAACGCGCTCGGGTCCTGCGTCATCGTGTTGAGGAAACGGTTCCCGAACATGATCACTTCATCGAAGGTGCCGTCACGATAACCGTCGATCGCCACCTTGACACTGCCCAGCAATGTGGCCAGATGCGGCGTGTCCCCGAGGTTACCCAGAGTCGCCGAAATCTTGATACCCAACCGCTTGAAGAAGGCCTGTGCCTTGTTCCCGATCAGTACCAGCTCGACCTCGACACCACGCTGCTCGTAGTCCCGAAGTTGACCCAGCACCTTGCGGAACAGGTTCACGTTCAGACCACCGCACAGACCGCGATCGGTAGACACCACGATCACCGCGGCACGCTTGACCTCACGCTCGACCATGAACGGATGACGATACTCCGGGTTGGCGTTCGACAAATTGCCGATCGTCCGCAGCATGCGCTCCGCATAGGGCCGGCTTGCAGCCATGCGGTCCTGGGCGCGGCGCATCTTGCTCGCCGCGACCATTTCCATGGCCTTGGTGATCTTCTGCGTGTTCTTTACGCTTCCGATCTTGGTCCGTATTTCCTTGGCACCTGCCATGTCAGCTCCCCGGCCTTAGGCCGCCCACTGCTTCTTGAAAGCTTCGAGCGCGGCCTTGATACCGTTTTCGATCTCGTCGTTGTAATCACCCTTTTCGTTGATCTTGTTGATCAGGGCGCTTTGCTCGCTGGCGAGATAGCGGTGCAGGTCTTCATCGAACTGCACAACCTTGTTCACTGCAACGTCGTCCAGATAGCCTTTTTCAGCCGCGTAAAGCGACACGGCCATGTGACCGACGGACAGCGGCGCGTATTGCTTCTGCTTCATCAGTTCGGTCACGCGCTGGCCACGCTCGAGCTGACGACGGGTTGCCTCGTCCAGGTCAGATGCAAACTGGGCAAACGCGGCCAGTTCGCGGTACTGAGCCAGAGCCAGACGAATACCACCACCGAGCTTCTTGATGATCTTGGTCTGCGCGGCACCACCCACACGGGACACGGACACACCGGCGTTCATGGCCGGGCGAATGCCCGCATTGAACAGGTCGGTTTCCAGGAAGATCTGACCGTCGGTAATGGAAATCACGTTGGTCGGCACGAAGGCAGACACGTCACCGGCCTGGGTTTCAATGATCGGCAGTGCGGTCAGCGAACCGGTCTTGCCTTTCACTTCACCGTTGGTGAACTTCTCGACGTAAGCCGGGTTCACGCGAGCTGCACGTTCCAGCAGACGGGAGTGGAGATAGAACACGTCACCCGGGTACGCTTCACGGCCCGGCGGACGACGCAGCAGCAGCGATACCGAGCGGTAGGCCACTGCCTGCTTGGACAGGTCATCGTAGATGATCAGGGCATCTTCGCCGCGGTCACGGAAGTATTCACCCATCGAGCAGCCGGAGTACGGCGCGATGAACTGCATGGCAGCTGATTCGGATGCCGTTGCAGCAACAACGATGGTGTGTGCCAGCGCGTCGTTTTCTTCCAGCTTGCGGACGACGTTGGCGATGGAGCTGGCCTTCTGGCCAATCGCAACGTAGACGCACTTAATGCCGGAATCTTTCTGGTTGATGATGGTGTCGACGGCCATCGCGGTCTTACCCGTCTGGCGGTCACCAATGATCAGCTCACGCTGACCACGGCCAACCGGCACCATGGCGTCAACGGACTTGTAACCGGTCTGCACCGGCTCATCCACGGACTGGCGCTCGATAACACCCGGCGCGACTTTTTCGATCGGCGACGACAGCTTGGCGTCAATGTCGCCCTTGCCATCAATCGGGTTACCCAGTGCGTCGACCACACGGCCAAGCAGCGCTTCGCCGACAGGCACTTCCAGAATACGACCCGTGGTTTTTACGGTATCGCCCTCGGAGAGCCCCTTGTAATCACCCAGGATCACGGCGCCGACGGAGTCGCGCTCGAGGTTCAGAGCCAGGCCGTAGATACCGCCGGCAAACTCGAGCATTTCACCGAGAACGGCATCGGACAGACCATGAACGCGGGCAATGCCGTCGGCCAGGCTGACGATGGTTCCGGTGTTACGGGTTTCCGTCAGGGATTCGAAATTTTGGATTCGCGCCTTGATCAGCTCGCTGATCTCTGCGGGGTTCAACGGTTGCATCGATGCAATCCTCAAATATTTGTCTGTTTAAGCAATCAAGAAAGCTGGTGGGCGAGGAGCGCGAGCTCACCGCTTACAGAGCCGTCAATGACCATGTCGCCGGATTTGATGACCACACCGCCAATGAGGCTGGGGTCTTCCTGAAAACTGAGAGTGACCTTGCGGTTCAGCTTCTTCTCCAGCGCAGCCTGCAGTGCAGCACCCTGTGCATCGTCGACCGGCATTGCGGCAACAACGGTGGCATCAAGGCGTTGCTCAGAAGCCGCACGCAATTCGGCGAACTGCTCAGCAATCTGGGGCAACAGGGGTAAGCGACGGTACTCTGCCAGCAGACTCAGGAAGTTCCGCACGTTGGCGTTTTCCACTCCGGAGACGGCACCGAACAGCTCAACGAGCTGTTGGGTGCGCACCTGCGGCGTCGAAATCACGGCACGCACACTGTCATCTTCCAGAGCCTGGGCCAGGCGACCCAGGGCTTCGGACCATTGCTCAACCGACTCCGATTGAGCATGGGCAAATGCGGCTCGTGCGTACGGACGCGCCAGTGTCTGAAGGTCAGCCATTCTTAAACCTTGGCTGCCAGTTCATCGAGCAGCGTCGCGTGTGCTTTCGCATCCACTTCGCGGCGCAGGATCTTCTCGGCGCCGGCGATGGCCAGCCCCGCGACTTCCTGACGCAGAGCAGCGCGTGCGTGGGCAACCTGCTGCTCAACTTCACCTTCAGCGGCATCACGGACACGTTGAGCTTCCACCTTGGCTTGCTCACGGGCCTCTTCTACCAGGCTCACCGCCTGGCGGTTGGCACTGGCGACGATTTCTCGAGCCTCTTCACGGGCCTTCTGCATTTCCACTTCCGCTTGAGAAGAAGCATCCTGCAGGGCTCGCGCGCCCTTTTCGGCAGCCGCCAGGCCATCAGCAATCTTTTGCTGACGCTCGGCCATTGCCGTTGAAATGGGCGGCCAGACGTACTTCATCGTGAACCAGACGAAAATCGCGAATGCGATCATCTGGCCGATGAGGGTTACGTTAATGGTCATTTATTCGCTCCTACTATCAGTTGCGGTCCAGTGACAAAAACGGTGCGTTTTTGTCTTACTGAGCAACGGATTGCAAAGCCGCAACGAAGGGGTTGGCGAAGGTGAAGAACATGCCGATACCGATGCCGATGAAGGTCACGGCGTCGAGCAGACCGGCAACCAGGAACATCCGGCCAGTCAGCAGGCCAGCCATTTCCGGTTGGCGTGCAACGCCTTCCAGCAGTTTGCCACCCAGCAAACCGAAGCCGATAGCGGTACCGATGGCACCGAAGGACAGAATCAGGCCGACGGCCAGAACGGTGTATCCCTGAATGTTGGAGATTGCCTCAATCATTGTCTTGCTCCGTAGGAGTTTGGTTTGAACAAAAAGAAAATTAAGAACCGCCAGGCGGTCGATCAGTGATGTTCGGCCGCCAGGCCGAGATAAACGATTGTCAGCACCATGAAGACAAAAGCCTGCAGGGTAACAACCAGAATATGAAAGACCGCCCACAGCCAGTGCAGCGCGAGGCCGGCGGTAAAGAACACGGCACCCTGCGCGAACAGCAGCGCGATCAGAATGAAGATCAGTTCGCCGGCAAACAGGTTGCCGAACAGACGCAGCGACAGCGAAATCGGCTTGGCCAGTTCTTCAACGATCCGCAGCAGCAGGTTGAAGGGCGCGAGCTTCGGCCCGAAGGGCTGGGTCAATGCTTCCTTGCCGAAACCGACGAGGCCCTTGGCATGGATATTCATGTAGAAAATGATCAGCAACACCGAAATGGACAGGCCAAAGGTGATGTTCACGTCAGTACTGGGCACGACCTTGAGGTATTCGACCCCACCGGCATGGGCGATCCACGGCAGCAGGTCAACCGGCACCAGGTCCATGGTATTCATCAGGAATACCCAGACAAAGATGGTCAGTGACAGGGGCGCCACCAGCGGATGATGGCCGGGGAAGGTTTCCTTCACGTTCGTCTCGACGAACTCGAAAACCATTTCCACAAAGTTCTGGATACCACTGGGCACGCCACTGGTCACGCCGACGGCGACCTTGCGGAACACCCACAGGAACAGAACACCGAGCAGCACGGAGAAAATCATGCTGTCCAGGTGCAAAACCCAGAATCCTGTCGCGTGGGCGTCAATGGTCATTGTCGCCAGATCCAGCTTCAGGTTGGTCAGGTGGTGAACAACGTAATCTGTCGGAGACGCCGTCGTGCCGTTTTCACTCGCCATGCTTCGTTAAATCCCTGTCAAGCTCTCGTGTTTCGCCCGCCACATGACTACCCAGTAGGCGACGAGGCCGGCCACAAAGCCCGCCATAATTGCAAAAAAATGTTCAGCCCATTGCGACATCACCAACCCGAACAGCAATGTCGTCAGGCCGAACTTCGCGGCCTGCGCGCGTCCCAGCATCTGTACATACTGCTTCGGTTCTCTCGCACCCACACCCACCAGAGCCTGACGGGTGCGCAAGTATGTCAACACTGTCGGTACTATCGCAATCGCCGAGCCCGCAAGGCAGGCCAGCGCTTTATCCAATCCCCCGAAGAGGAAAAGAATTGCGGCAAGACACGCAAGTGCCAGTTGCCAATTGAGAACGGCGCGCGCGGTGCCTTCTAAGCCCTGCACTAGCGCTCTACTCCCAAACAAATCCAGCCAAATATAGCGGGTTTTTCTGCACTGCGTCAATTCGGGGCAGACGCACCCTTGTGAAACCCCGTTTTGGCGGCAGATCAAATACGAAAAACTTGTTAGCCTGTAGCTGATATGCGCAGCGTTATTCTAGTTGGCCCCATGGGTTCCGGCAAAACCACCGTCGGGCGCGCGCTTGCGCGCGAGTTGGGCTACACCTTCATTGACGCAGATCATGAGCTCGAAGCCCGCTGCGGCGTGGATATTCCCTTCATCTTTGAGAAGGAAGGCGAAGACGGTTTCCGTGATCGCGAAACCGAGCTGCTCAGCGAACTGGTCCACCAGGAAGGCGCCGTGATCGCCACCGGCGGCGGCGTGGTCACGCGCCCCCGCAACCGGGAGCTGTTGCGTCAGGGGCCCTACGTCATCTATCTGCTCGCCAGTGTGGACCAGCAGTTCAAGCGTACGCGCAACAGCACGCACCGGCCGCTGCTGCAAACGCGCAATCCGCGCGGACGACTCAACGAACTGCTGAGCAAACGCGACCCCTGGTATCGCGAGGTGTCCGATCTCATCGTGGCCAGCGCCACCCGCTCAACCAAGGAACTGGTTGCCAGCCTGTCGGCACACCTCAAGCGCCGCCTCGCCGAAACCGCCCCACCCGCCCAGAAAAGCGCCTGAAAGGCCCACCATGACTCCGATACGGCTCGATGTACAAACGCCCAGCCGGGCCTACCCCATTCATATCGGCACCCAACTGCTGACGGATCGTTCGCTGTACCCGGGCACCATCACGCCGCACAACACGATCGTGGTCACCAATGAGGTGGTCGCAGAACTGTATCTGGAGCCGGTACTGCATACGATTGGCCCCGGCACCCGACAATTCGTCATCGCCGATGGCGAGAGCCACAAGACACTCGACACCTGCGGCGAGCTGCTGGACGCCATGCTTGGCCACCATCTCGGCCGTGACTGCACCCTCATCGCTCTGGGCGGCGGTGTCGTCGGCGACCTGACGGGCTTTGCCGCGGCGATCTACCAGCGCGGCATCAATTTTGTGCAGGTTCCGACCACCCTGCTCGCGCAGGTGGACTCCTCGGTCGGCGGCAAGACCGCCGTCAACCGGCCGCTGGGCAAGAACATGGTCGGCGCCTTTCATCAGCCGCTGGCCGTCATCACCGACCTCAGCACCCTGGACACCCTGCCCCAGCGCGAACTGCTCGCCGGGCTTGCCGAGGTGATCAAGTACGGCCTGCTTGGCGACGCCCGCTTTTTCGACTGGCTGGATGCCAACCTGAGCGGCCTGCTCGCGCGGGAGCCCGACCTGCTGGCTGAGGCGGTGCACGTCAGCTGTGCTCACAAGGCGCGCATCGTCGCGCAGGACGAGCGCGAAGCCGGCATTCGCGCCCTGCTGAACCTGGGCCATACCTTCGGGCACGCCATCGAAGCCCACCTCCACTACCAGGGCTGGCTGCACGGTGAGGCCGTCGCCACCGGCATGCTGATGGCCGCCGACATGTCCGCACGCGAAAACCGCATCAGCGCCGCAGCCCGCGACCGGATCGAGTCCATGCTGGAACGGGCCGGCCTTCCGACCCGCCCGCCAGCCGGGCTGGATGCGGAGCAAATGCTGAACTTCATGCGCGGCGACAAGAAAAACCTGGGCGGGCAAATTCGTCTGATCCTGCTGGATGAAATCGGGCAGGCCTGCCTGAGCGCCGACTACGGCACCGAATCCCTGCTGGCCACACTGAACCACTTCTGCGTCGCCTGATTGGTGGCAACGCTACAGGAACCCTCGCGCATGAAACCTCAGAACGCCGCATGGCGCGTCTACCTGGCTGCCGTTCTCGAACACCGCATGGCCGGCCTGCTGCTGGTCGCCATTGTCCTGGGGCTCGCCGCGACCCAGGCGCCGAAATTCCGCCTCGACGCATCGGCCGACTCGCTCATCCTCGAAAATGACGATGACCTGCGCTATTACCGCGAGTTGACCGAGCGCTATCGCGAGTCGTCGTCGGTGGTCGTCACCTACACCCCGCAAGGCGACCTGTTTGCCGACAGCACCCTGGAGCGCCTTGGCGCGCTGAAAAAGGACCTGCAGCAGGTTGACGGCATCAGCGGCGTCACCAGCATTCTGGACGTCCCGCTGGTGGCCAGCCCGCCGATGTCGCTGTCCGAGATACAGGGCGGCACCCGCACATTGCTGTCACCCGACACCGACCGGGAACTGGCCCGTCGGGAGTTTGCAGAAAGCCCGCTGTATCGCAGCCTGCTCACGGACCCCGCCGGCAAAACCACCGCCCTGCTGGCCACGCTGACCCCCAACACCGAAGCGGAGGACCTGCTGTATCGCCGCGAATCCCTGCGCTTCAAGGCCCAGGACGGCACACTCACGCCGGAGCAGGAAGCCGAACTGGAAGCGGTAGAAGCCCGCTATGCCGTCCTCAGCGCCGCCAATCAGAGTGACCAGCGAGGCCTGATCAAGCGGATTCGCGCGGTTCTGGACCAGCACCGCGACGGCGCACAGATCTTCCTGGGCGGCGTCCCCATGATCGCGGCCGACATGATCACCTTTGTGCAGCAGGACATCCGCCTCTTTGGCGGGCTGGTGCTGGCACTGCTCGTATTGCTGCTGGGTATAGCCTTTCGCCAGCTGCGCTGGGTACTGGTCCCGATCGCCGTGTGCGCGGGCACGCTGCTGGTGGTGGTCGGCCTGATTGCCTGGCAGGACTGGCCGGTCACCGTCGTCTCCAGCAACTTCAGTTCGCTGACCCTCATCATCACCCTGTCTCTGGTCGTGCATCTGGTGGTCAGCTACCACGAGCAGGAGGTCACGCAACGCGGCGCCAGCCAGGTTGAACTCATTTCCGGCACCTTGCGCGACAAGCTCGCACCCTCGCTGTTCACCACCCTCACCACCATGGTGAGCTTCGGTTCCCTGGTCATCGCCGACATCCGGCCGGTCATCGATTTCGGCCTGATGATGGTGGCTTCCGTGTCCACGGCGTTTGCGCTGACCTTTTTGCTGTTCCCGGTCCTGACACGCAACCTGAAACCGCGCCCTGACCTCCCCGAGCACAGCGAAATCACCAGGGGCGTCACCCGCCTGCTGGCCTTTGCCGTGGCTCACCGCCCCGGACTGCTGGGCGTGCTTTATGCGCTGCTCACGATCGGCGCGATCCTCGGCGTCCAACGTCTGGGCGTGGAAAACCGCTTCATCGACTATTTCCGCGACGATACCGAAATCCACCAGGGCCTGGTATTGATCGACAAGAAACTGGGGGGCACCACGCCGCTGGACATCGTCATCACCGCGCCACAGAGCTATTACGACGAACAGGCGATGTTTGCCGAGGAGTTTGGTGACTTCAGCGATGACATGGGCGGCGGCAGCGGCATCTCCGGTTCCAGCTACTGGTTCAACCGCTTCGCGCTGGATACGGTCAACGATATCCACGCCTACCTGGAGTCGCTGCCCGAAACCGGCAAGGTCCTGTCGATGGCATCGTCGATGGGACTCATGGAGCAGCTGAACAACAACGAACCCATCGACAACTTCACCCTGTCGATCATGTACAACCGGCTGCCGGCAGACATCAAGAAGACGCTGTTTGACCCCTACCTCGGCCCGGACGGCAACGAGGTACGCTTTGCGCTGCGGGTCATCGACTCCGACAAGAACCTGAACCGCAACGACCTGCTCAACAAGATCCGCAGCGACCTGCTCGAGCAGTTCGACATCAATCCGGAACAGCTCCGCCTTGCCGGCACGCTGGTGCTGTACAACAACGTGCTGCAGAGCCTGTTTTCATCCCAGATTCTGACCCTGGGCGCGGTATTTGCCGCCATCGTCATCATGCTCTGGGGGCTGTTCCGCTCGCTTCGGGTTGCCCTGGCCGGCATCGTGCCGACCATGTTCGCCGCCTCGGCCATCCTGGGGCTGATGGGCTGGTTCGGTATCCCGCTCGACATCATGACCATTACCATTGCCGCCATCACCATAGGCATTGGCGTGGATGACACCATCCACTACACGCACCGCTATGTCTCCGAGCTGAAAAGCGGCAAAACGGCGATGGAAGCGATGCATGCCAGTCATGCCAGCGTGGGCCGGGCGATCTACCTGACTTCGGTCATCGTGACACTCGGCTTCTCGATCCTGGCCCTGTCGAATTTCATTCCGATCGTCCTGTTTGGCCTGCTCACGGGCCTGGCCATGATCATTGCACTGGTCGCCAACCTGACACTGCTCCCCCTGCTGCTGACGCGAGCATACAAAACCACCTGAGGAGTCTGGCCGACAGGTCGCCGCAGCCAGCATCTCTGCCTGGAGCTGATCAATGCTGCAGCACAGCCTCGCTGTTGCCGCCAGCTTTTCAGCACGCGGCTACTCATCTGCAACCGTGAGCGCGACCTGACAACGCCGCCCGCCATCCCGGCGCATCAGCCCGACCTGGCAGGCAGCCCCGATAACCGAGCCCTTCCTGCCACTTCTCGACCCCGAATCAGCGACGAAGGCCCGGACAAAAAAAAGCCCCGGCCAGAGCCGG
>JBFHPX010000072.1:0-10143 GCA_041592575.1 Alcanivoracaceae bacterium | reverse complement strand
GCCGGCCGGGCGCTTAACCGGCTTCGGTGCTCTCGGTTTCATTGGAGTAGCGTTACGCGCCATCGCCGTCCTCCTCGCGGTCGGCGATCAGTTCGCCCTCGCGCAGTGTCAGCAAGCGATGGTTATAGCGGGCAATCAGCGACAGGTCGTGGGTGGCGACAATCACCGACACGCCGACGCTGGCGAACTCCTCGAACAGGTCCATGATCTCGGCGGACAGCTCCGGGTCGAGGTTGCCGGTGGGCTCGTCGGCGAGCAGCAGCGGCGGCTTGTTAACCACGGCGCGGGCGATGCCGACCCGTTGCTGTTCACCGCCGGACAGGGTAATCGGATTCAGCCGTTCCTTGTCGAGCAGGCCGACCTTGTCGAGCGCGGCACGTACGCGCTTGCCGATATCCGCCGGTTTGTAGCCGGCAATAATCAGCGGCAGGGCGACGTTGTCGTAAACGGTGCGATCAAACAGCAGGTGGTGACTCTGGTGGACCATGCCAATCTTGCGGCGCAGCCACGGAATATCGCGGCTACCGAGGTGATTAAGGCTCTCGCCATCGACAGCGATATCGCCGCCGCTTGGCCGCTCGATCATCATCAGCAGCTTGAGCAGAGTTGATTTGCCGGCGCCGGAATGGCCGGTCAGGAACGTCAGCTCACCGGGAGAAACACGGAACGAGACATTGCTCAGCGCTTCCTTGCCGTTGGCGTAGCGTTTGCTGACGTTGTCGAAATGAATCACCCTTTGACATCCTCGAACAGGGCCTGGACAAATTCTTCTGCCTCAAACGGCCGCAGGTCTTCCAGCTTTTCGCCGACGCCAATAAAGCGGATCGGCAGGCCAATGGTTTTTGCCAGCGCAAACAGTACCCCGCCTTTTGCCGTGCCGTCGAGCTTGGTCAGGGCCAGGCCCGTGACGCCGACCGCATTACGGAACTCCCGGGCCTGATTGATGGCGTTCTGGCCGGTACCGGCATCCAGCACCAGCAGCACTTCGTGGGGGGCATCGGGGATCAGTTTCCTCATCACCCGCACCACTTTGGAGAGCTCTTCCATCAGATTTGATTTGGTGTGCAGGCGGCCGGCGGTATCGGCGATCAGCACGTCGACGCCACGGGCCATGGCGGCCTGGACGCCATCAAAGATTACCGAAGCGGAATCGGCACCGCTTTGCTGGGCGATCACCGGAATATGATTGCGCTCGCCCCAGACCTGCAGCTGCTCGACGGCGGCGGCGCGAAAGGTGTCGCCGGCGGCCAGCATCACGCTCAGCCCGTCGTTCTGGAAACGGCGCGCCAGCTTGCCGATGGTGGTGGTCTTGCCAACGCCGTTGACGCCGACCATCAGGATCACATAGGGCTTCTTGCTGCGGTCGATGACCAGCGGCTTGTCCACCGGCACCAGCAGTTTGCGCAGCTCATCTTTCAGGGCGTCGTACAGGGCATCAGCATGCATCAGCTCTTCACGGCCGACCTTGTCGGTCAGTGCCTGAATGATCACATCGGTAGCTTCGACGCCAATATCGGCGGAGAGCAGCTGGGTTTCGATGTCCTCGAACAGTTCATCATCGATTTCCTTGCGGCCCACCAGCAGGTCGGCGAGGCCCTGGCCGAGCACCCTGTTGGTCTTGCTCAGGCCTTCCTTCATCCGCTTCCAGAACGACTCTTTCTGGGTGGCGGACTCGTCGTGGGAAACTTCGTCTGTCATGATCAGTCACATTTCCGGTTTCGCGCCCCGTTGGCGGCGCGCGGGGCAGATTTGAAAGTCCGCTATCCTACCACCTCCATGGTGATTCGGCGCCCTGAGTGGCGTCTTTGAGGGGAGAACCATGCGTTTTCTGGCAGTACTGCTTTTTATCGTTTCCGCACCGCTGGCGGCCGCCAGCGCCCCGGTGACCCATGACTTCACGCTCGACAATGGCCTGCGGGTACTGGTGCGCGAGGATCATCGTGCTCCGGTGGCGGTGCAGATGCTCTGGTACAAGGCCGGCAGCTATGACGAGGCTCCGGGCCAGACCGGCATCGCCCATGTGCTGGAACACATGATGTTCAAGGGCACGGAAAACTTCAGCGCCGGGGACTTCTCGAGGCTGGTGCGCCGCTTCGGCGGCACCGACAACGCCTTTACCTCCTACGAGTACACCGCCTACTTCCAGAAGTTCGAAGTGTCACGCTTGCCGCTGATGCTGGAGATTGAAGCGGACCGGATGGCCAATCTGGTGATTGACGAGGATGAATTTGCCCGCGAGCTGAAAGTAGTGCTGGAGGAGCGCCGGCAGCGCACCGATGACAACCCCGGCGCCCAGGCCTGGGAAAAATTTGCCGCCATCACCCGTCCGGGCAGCGGCTATGCCAGCCCGGTCATCGGCTGGCGGACCGAGCTCGACCAGCTCACCGTTAACCATGCCCGCGACTGGTACCAGCGCTACTACACCCCTTCCAATGCCACCTTGATCATTGCTGGCAATGTCACGCTGGAACAGGTCAAGCCGCTGGTGGAGAAATTCTATGGCCGCATCCCTGACCGGGCCAAGGCGCCGGACCGGCCGCTGCCGAGGCTGGCGTCGCCGCCCGG
This sequence comes from Alcanivoracaceae bacterium, assembly GCA_041592575.1. Taxonomy (GTDB): domain Bacteria; phylum Pseudomonadota; class Gammaproteobacteria; order Pseudomonadales; family Alcanivoracaceae; genus PGZG01. The sequence continues at coordinate 7,578 of JBFHPX010000072.1, read as the reverse complement.
CGAGCGCCGACTGACCCTGAGACTGCCGGTGCAGGTGCCGTCTCTATACATGAGCTGGAATGTGCCGACACTGGCCACGCACCCGGAGGACTTTTACGCCCTGACCATGCTCTCGGGGGTGTTCGATGGCGGCATGAGCGCGCGGCTGGAAACCAACCTGGTCCGCGGCAGCGAAATTGCCGCCGGCGCCGGCGCCGGTTACGACGGTATCAGCCGTGCCGATGGTCTGTTTACGGTCAGCGCCACGCCGAAAAACGGTGTGACGCTGGCAGCGCTGGAGCAAGCAGTGCAGCAGCAGCTTGATCAGTTGCGCCAGACCCATCCCGGCGAAGATGAAATGCGCCGGGTGCGCGCTAGTGTGTTGAGCAGCCAGATCTATGGCCGCGACTCATTGTTTGGTCAGGCCATGGAGCTGGGCCAGCTGGCGACGCTGGGAGTCGACTGGCGTTTGTCGGATCAGTTTATCGAGCGGCTGAATGAGGTGACGCCCGAGGATGTCCAGCGGGTGGCGGCGCAATGGTTGGTGAATGAGCGTCTTGCGGTGGCGCATGTGTTGCCGGAGGAGACGAAATGAAACAGATATTCCGCAGTGGGTGGAACAACCGGGTGCATTCTTTGCAGGCCGCGCCTTTGCTGATGGCGGTTGTTGCGGTGCTGCTTGCCGGGTGTCAGAGCTTTCCAACGACGTTATCGCAGGTGGAAGAGTCTGCGCCGGCTGTGGTGGCGCTGGATATTCGCGAGTGGCGCACTGAGGAAGGCACCCGGGTGCTGTTTGTACCCTCGCCGACTTTGCCAATGATCGATATTCGCATGACCTTTGACGCCGGTAGTGCTCGCGACGGCGACAAACCCGGCACTGCTTCGCTGACTTCCAGTTTGATCGGTGAAGGGGCAAAGGGGCTGAGCGTGGATGATATCGCCCGTGGTTTTGAGGATCTGGGTGTGTCGTTCGGCACCAACAGTTATCGTGATATGGGCATTATCGAAATGCGAGCGCTGACGGCGCCGGAGTTTTTTGATCCGGCGATGGATCTGCTTTTGCGCGTTGTCGGTCAGCCGACATTCCCGCCGGACTCGCTAGAGCGTATCCGTCAGCAGTATCTGATCGGCCTCGCCCGGCAGAAGCAGGTGCCGGGCCCGCAGCTGGCTGAGCGGCTTGACGAGGTGTTGTTCGCCGGCCATCCGTATGCGTCGCCAAGCAGTGGTGACGAGCAGACGCTGCCACTGATTCGGCGCGAAGACCTGCAGGCGTTTCATCAGCGGTTCTACAGCGCGCAAAATGCGGTGATCGCGATTGTCGGCGATCTGCAGGAAAGCGAAGCTCGAGCATTGTCCGCCCGCATTACCGCAGCACTGCCAAAGGGCGAACGCGCCACCCGTCTGGATCGCGTCACTCAGGCCGGCGAGGCACATATTGAACATATCAAGTTCGATGCCAGCCAGACCCACATCGCCGTTGCCCAGCAAAGCATCTGGCGTGGCCACCCGGACTGGGTGCCGCTGTATGTCGGCAACCAGATCCTTGGCGGTGGCGGTTTTGCCTCGATCCTGATGGAGGAGGTGCGTCAGCGGCGCGGCTTCGTGTATGGGATCAGCAGCAGCATTTCCCCGATGGCTTTCGCCGGTCCCTTCGAGATCAACCTGCAGACCGCCACCGAAAATGCAGATGAGGCCCTGCAACTTACCGTCAGGCTACTGCGAGAGTTTATTGCTAACGGCCCGACCGAAGCGCAGCTGCAGGCGGCGGCAGAAAGCATCACCGGCTCCATGCCGCTGGGTGTGGCGGAGAATGACGATATCGTCGGCCAGCTTGCATCAATGGCGTTCTACGACATGCCGCTGGATTATCTGCAATGGTTCGATCAGGAAGTCCGCAAAGTGACACCGGAATCGGTGCGCAAGGCGTTCCGGAAAAATCTGAACCCGGATGCGCTGACCATTATCTCCATTGGTCGTGCTGCGCCAAACCTGACGCCGGTTGAGACCCAAGAGGCGGTCACTGCGGCGCCATGAGTACAACGATATGAGCGCAAGGAAGAGCACCGTTCGCATCATCGGCGGCGAGCACCGAGGCCGCCGCCTGATGTTTACCGACCAGAACGGCGACCTGCGTCAGACCGGCGACCGGATGCGCGAAACCCTGTTCAACTGGTTGCAGTTCGAGCTGCGCGGCAAACGCGTGCTGGATCTTTTTGCTGGCAGCGGCGTGCTTGGTGCCGAGGCGCTGTCACGCGGCGCTGCGCATGCCGTGCTGGTAGAGAAGAAAGCCGAGCGGGCGGCGGATCTGTCGAAGCAACTCAAGCCGGTATTTGCGGAAAGAGTGTTCATCCAGCTGGCCGATGCGCTGAAATGGCTGCCTCGTGCGACCGGGCCGTTTGACGTCGTGTTTGTTGACCCGCCCTACGATATCGGCGCCCAGCAGCCCGCTTGCGATCTGCTGGTGCAGCATCAACTGCTCGCCCCCGGCGCCTGGGTGTATGTCGAATCGCGCCGTCAGGATGCTCAGCCGAACGTGCCCTGGCTGTTGGAGAAGGAGAAAACCATGGGCGACGCCGTGGCACGATTGTATCGAGCCCCATGAATTTCAAGCCCGCTCCCTTTCTTGGCAATCCCCATGTCCAGACGTTGTGGCCAACGCTTCGTCGCAAGCTTCCTCCCGTGCAGCGGCGTGAAGAAAAAATGCCGCTGCCGGATGGCGATCATCTCTGGTTGCATTGGGGGGGCGCTCTTCCAGACAACGGCCGTATTGTCGTGCTGCTGCACGGCATTACCGGCTGCAGTGATTCGCCCTATGCGCGCGGCCTGCAGCATGAGCTGGACAAGGTCGGCGTCGCCAGTGTGGTGGCCAACGCGCGTGGTAATGGCGGCAGGCTGAATGATCGGCCGGAATGCAGCTATGCCGGCGAAACCAATGATGTTCATGCGGTTATGGAGTACTTGCACAAGCAGCATCAGGCGCGGGAGTTGATCGTCATTGGTTATTCGCTTGGTGGATCACGCCTGCTCAACTATCTTGTAGAAAAGCGTGCTTCGCCATTGATTGTCGCCGCGGCAACTGTTTGCGTTCCTTTGGATCTTGGTATCTGTGCGCGCCGTCTTGATCGAGGCTTTTCGCGCATCTACCGCAAGCATCTGATCGGCCAGCTTTGTGATGAGTTTGCCGCCCGGCGTGCGCACCTGAATGATCGCTTTCCGGATTATGCCAGACGCTTTAATGACATCGGCCCGCTGGATGATGTGGACAATTTTGTCGAGTACGACAACCGCGTGATCGCCCCGCTGTACGGCTTCCGCGATGCTGATGATTACTATCGCCAGTGCAGCGCTCTGCCCAAGCTCGGTGGCATCAAGGCGCCGACCCTGATGATCCAGGCGGCGGATGATCCGTTTATGACCCCGGCAGTGCTGCCCGTGGCCGGCCAGTTGGGGCCGGCTATGAATCTGCAGGTGACCCGCCATGGCGGGCATGTCGGCTATGTCTCCGGCAGTATCCGCAAGCCGGTCTACTGGCTCGAAGCCACGCTGGTGGACTGGATACGGAAGTTGCCTTGACCGCGCAGCGCGAGGGCGCGTTAGACTGGCAGCCACTGTTCGGGAGTCCGGCGAGGGGGAGACCAGAATGACGACGGCTGTGGCAAGACTGCGCACGGTGCTGATTTGGGCGGTTCTGGCTACCAGCCATGCTCAGGCAGACAGCGCTACCATTAACCAGCTGGTTACTGCGGCTGCTGCTGCCCTCCATGACGGCCAGCCGCAGCAGGCACTGGCCTTGCTCCGTCAATCCGAGAGCCAGTACGCCGGCGACCCTGACTTTGATTTCTGGCTTGGCCTGGCCGCGATTCGTGCCGGCGAGCCGGCAGCCGGGTCATTCGCCCTGGAGCGGGTTGTTGCCGAAAGTCCCGAGCACGAGGCTGCCTACCTGGAGTTGGCCGGTGCCTACGTGCAGCTGCGTCAGTTCGAAGCCGCTGATGACATGCTGGTCGCGCTTGAGCGGCTGGAGCCGGCCGAGGCCCTGCGCCCGCGCATCAAGGAAATACGCGCGGTGCTGGACAGCCGGCAGCAATCACCGAAGCGGGTGCGAAGTTATCTGTCCGCCGGAGCGGGCCATGATGACAATGCTGGCAGTTGGCCCGAAGGGCTGGATATTCTGCCGGGCATTCCACTTGCCACGGTCGATTCGCTTTACCAGGAACTGCGTATCGGCACCGGCTATCAGCGTCAGAGCGGCGAGGATGCCTTCCATGTCGGCGCCCAGGCGCAACTGCGGCAGCATGACAAGCAGGACGCGGAGCAGTTTGACCAGCGCTTTCTGGCTCTGAAGGGACAATGGGACAGGGATCTGGATGGCATTCACAAGCTGCAACTGCAGGCCGATGTAAGCGAACTTGCCCTCGACGGCGAGCATTATTACTTCCAAAGCGGAGTTGCCGTTGGCTGGCAGCGGATGGCGGGACCAGCGAGGACGCAGGAGTACGGGTTACAGGTCCGTCACTACGGGTTCGACCTGTCCCTTTATGATTATGTTGTTACCGGTCTCTACACCCGAGGTGTTGGCGATCAGCAAGCAGATTGGGTGCTCATCTGGCGGCTGGCGGCGGACCTGGAATCGGCGCTGGATGATCGGCCCGGTGGTGATGCCTGGATTGTCGGACTGGATGCCAGCCTGATTCGCCGCCTGTCGGTCCGACAGCGCGCCGGGCTGGATGTGATCCTGGGCCACGCCCGTTATCTGGAAGACTACAAGCCTTTCGAGGCGATCAACAATACCGGCGCGAAGGCGCGTCAGGATGATCGTTTCACGACCAGTCTCTACTGGGACTGGCTGCCCGGATTGCATTGGCAAATCAGGACCATGGTGACGTATCGGCAGCAGTTTTCTTCACTCGATGCGTTTGAATACGACCAGACATCAGGTGGCATGGATATTACCTACCACTTCTGATCGGGAGAGCGTCATGACCATTGGCAGAGTCCGTATCTGGATGTTGTTGCTGGGTTGCCTGCTGCCACTGCAAGCGATGGCAGAAGCGGGACGGGTTCTTTACAGCCGCGGCACCGTCACTGTGGTGGATGCATTTGACAGCGCTCGGGGGGCACAGGCTGGCACCCTGCTGCAGGAAGGTGAAAAGGTGCTGGTCGGTCACCAGTCGATTGCCCAGATTCGGCTGAGCGACGGCGCGCTGATCGCGCTGCGTAGTAACAGCGAGTATCACCTGGAAGAACAGCAGTATGATGAGGCCGGCGGCGTTTATGCGCAGTCCGGCAAGTTGCTCAGTGGCTGGATGCGGGTGGTGACAGGAGCGATTGGCCGGGTCCGGCCAGATGCGGTCACATACTCTACAGAAGTTGCCACCATCGGCATTCGCGGCACCGTGTTCCAGTTGCTGGCCATTCCTGAAGAAGGGCTGGCGGACTATCCGAACGAAAGTCCGGGCACTTATTTGCTGCTGGAGCAAGGCGAGGTCGACATCCAGTCCGCCAGCGGCATGCGAAGAGTGCGGCCCGGCCAGGTAGTGTTCGTTCCTCCGGCCGGCAAGTCACCGCGGCTCATGCCGGGAAAGAAAATGTTGTTCTCGCGGGCGTTGGCGCAGCGGCTGCTTCGAGCCCGCGCCTTTATGCTCAATCGCCAACTTGCCGTTCTTGACCAGACCCTGCTTGACCGGATCAAGCTGGATGTGACGGCGTCCGTCGGCCATGTCGATTCTTTCAGCCCCTACTTTGTCGGCGAGAACAGCTTCGGCCTGGTGGGCCAGGACGTTGCCCGGCGGTTGGTCGTGCTTGAAAAAATCAACCCGCAGACCGGGGACGCGCTGCGATTCAAGGTATCTAATCCGCTGACGGCAGTGCCCGGGTCAATCGGGGCGCATCGATTGCAGGACGGTTCGCTGGTGAATTGGGGCACCTGGGCTGCAACGGACTATCAGGTGTTGCTCAATGGTGAGCTTCAGGGGCAAGGCCTTAACCCCTGGCACTATATGGTGGCCGATCGGACGGTTACCGATATGCGGCTGTTAGCCAACAGCGGACCGCTGGGGGTGGTCAGCTACAGCTACGTCGGCGGCACTGATTTCACCGGCACCCTGACCGGGCTGGTCATGGACGCAGGCTCGTTATCCATCGATTTTCGCACGGCGGCGGTGGATGCCCAGCTGCAACTGAGTCTGGGGGGAGTGCCGGTAAACGTCAGTGCAGGGAATGCGTTGCTCGACCCGACTGTGGGGAGTCTGGGCCAGTTGTATCAGGGTGGACTTGTTATTACCGATGGTGTCGGCCTTAACGGGACGATGACAGGCGCGATTGTCGGTACCGGTACCGGTGTCATGGGCGCAATCAATTTGACCACCGGCACCCAGAGTGCAGCCGGCACGGCGTTGTTCGAGCGTCAGGTGACGGTGCCCTAAAGCGGATTAGTTTGTGCGGCGAGACGATTCAGATTGACTCTACTGGCAATAAGCGTAGACTGGCTCTCGCACGAGAAAACCAGTCCATCTATGCTCAAAAGATGTCGGCAGCTCCATCGCAGTTCCCGTCTTGTACATACCTGGCTAACCCTCCCGCGCAAACAATCGCCCGTAAAATCATCGGTTCGCCTGTGATTTGAAGAGGCACAACCCAGTTCCAAGAAAGGAAATTTGCAATGGCTACCACTACCGGCACCGTAAAATGGTTCAACGAAGCTAAAGGCTTTGGCTTTATCCAGCAGGCTAACGGCCCGGACGTTTTCGTCCATTTCTCTGCCATTCAGGGCAACGGTTTCAAGACTCTGGCCGAAGGCCAGGCAGTCACCTTTACCGTGACCCAGGGCCAGAAAGGCCCGCAGGCTGAGAACGTCGTTCCGGCCTAAGCTGTACCCACCCCGATGCGGCTTGCCGCATCGGGGTTTCATACCCCTTCTGTTTTACCCGCCATACCCCTCCTGATCTAACGTTTCCTGACTAATCCAGTCGTCGGCTTCGTTTGCCTCAAAAATCACCATGATGCACAATGCTAATCATTGTGATGAGATGGGCGCTGTGCCCGGGGCCACCATGCAACCTGCATTCGCCATTGATCTGTATCGACAGCTGTCCTTGCCCGAAGGCGTGCTTGACGACCGGGCTGACTACATTCGTCAGGTACGTAAGGGTATTCCCGGTTCGGTGGTCAAGGGTGCCATTGACCTGCTCGGCAACCGCGAACTGTTTATCCGCTTGCTGCATACCACTTCTCCCAATCTCAGCCGTTTTTACAAGCGTAAAACCCTGAGCCCGGAGGACTCCGAAGAGGTGCTGGATGCGCTGCGGATCTTTGTCGAGGCGATCCGTATCTGGGGTGATATCGACACTGCGCGGACCTGGCTGGATACGCCGTTGCCGGCACTGGCCGGTGAAAAGCCGGTGGACCTGTTTGACACCTTTGAGGGGCGTCGCTGGATCAGGCAGGTGCTGGGTAGAATCGAGTGCGGCGAATTCAGCTGATGCAGCTGTTTCGTATCTGTCCGGAATCGCGGCTTGAGCAGTTTGACGGGCTGGGTGCCAGTTACAAGGATGGCGCACGCTGGAACTCAGCCGGCCGTCCGGCACTGTACTTCGCCTGCTC
>JBFHPX010000071.1:0-10296 GCA_041592575.1 Alcanivoracaceae bacterium | reverse complement strand
GGTATTGCGCGGTGAGCTGCGCCAGTCCGACATCATAGCTCGCCTTGGCGGCGACGAATTCGGCATTCTGCTACCGGGCGCGGACCGGGTCAGCGTCGACCATGCGGCGCGGCGCTGCTGCACCGCCCTGCATCGCCTGCCGCCGCTGGATGCCGAGATTAATGTCTCGATCACCACCAGCATTGGCGTGGTGCTGTGCCCGGAACATGGCAAGAACATTGATGAACTGCTCGCCAACGCCGACATTGCCCTGTATCAGGCCAAGGCCCGCGGTCGCAATGCCTGGCACCTGTTCGATGGCGACGATATTCACCGCGCCCGGATCCACGAAAGGGTGTTCTGGGACCGGCAGATCCGTCAACTGCTGACCGATCAGCGAGTCGACATGCATTATCAGCCGATTCTGGATCTGCAAAGTCGCACGGTAACGCATCACGAAGCGCTGCTTCGCGGCCGCGACGAAGACAACAAACCGATGAATACCGCCCAACTGATTATCGCTGCCGAACAGAGCGGCATGATCCACCGTCTTGATGAGCAGGTCATCACCCGGGTATTCGAGCATCTGGCACTGCTGCAACAAAATGGCGTGCAGACCAGCCTGGCGGTGAACCTGTCCGGCCGCTCGTTCAACAACCCTAATCTGGTGCCACATGTTCGCCAGAGTCTGATCGAGTTCGGGGTGTCACCCTCATCAGTGATCTTTGAAATCACTGAAACCGCCGCGCTGGCAGACATCGACGCGTCAATCCAGATCATGGAAGCGCTGCGTAGCGAAGGTTGCCGCTTTGCTCTGGATGATTTCGGCGTAGGCTTCTCATCGCTTTACTATCTGAAGAAGCTGCCACTGGACTACATCAAGATTGATGGCTCATTTGTCCGCAACCTGACTCGCGACAGCGAGCATCAGGTGCTGATCCGGGCGCTGGTCGACGTGGCCAGAGCATTCAACCTGCACACCATAGCCGAATTTGTCGAAGATGCACCGGTGCTGGAGCTACTGGCCGATCTCGGCGTGAACTATGCCCAAGGGTACCATATCGAGAAGCCCCGCTCGTTTAGTGAAACATGGCCAACCACCTTGCAATAACCGGCAACGACTCCGGGAAGCCCGGCCACTATGAACCAATTGTGGCAATGACAACCGTTGCCTATACTCCCGTGAATATTTGCGGGAGAACGGAATGACGATTCGGCTGATCACCCTGTTGCTGGCACTTGCCGCAGGCGCACTGTCCCACGCCGCCATCACCGACGATCCGGAGCTGGATCCGGCATGGAAGCTGATCACCGACCGTAACGGCATTCAGGTATACATGCGCCACCGTGACGAGTCCCGCCTGAAAACCTTTCGCGGTGTTGGCCGGATCAAGCTCAGCGACGAATACGCACTTGCTGCCCTGCTGGAAGACTACGCCAGCTACCCGCGCTGGTTGCACTTCGTTGATGGCGCCACCGAGTTCGATCGCGATGGCCCGATGCTGCGACATCTGCGTTTCACCACCCAGCTACCCTGGCCGCTGAATGACCGGGAAGCGGTGCTCCAGGCACGGGTTGAGCAGACCATCTCTCCCGAGCTGGAAGGTATCACCGTCTATCTGGATAACCGCCCCAACCTGCTGCCCGCCAATGATCGCTATGTTCGCTTCCCGGAGATGGAGGGCATTTTTCAGATCACTCGCGTCGCCGACGATGAGGCAGAAGTGGTGTATCAACTGGTGCTGGATCCGGGCGGCTATATCCCGGCCTGGCTGGCGAATGTACTGTTGCGCGACGCCCCCTACTTCACCCTGGAACGTCTGCGCCGGATTATTGCCCTGCAGGAATATCAGAACAGGTTCTTTGATTATCTTGAGCTGCGCGGCCCGGGACGGCCGGATAACCTGAAGCCGGCACGCAGCTATATCTATGGCAACCCTCCGGCAATGCCCTTGCTGGACATGCCACCCAAGGATGCCAACCCGGCTCGCCCCTAACCAACCGGACAGCGGGAGTTCCCGGATGATTCGTCTGCTGCATCTGATTCATTTCTGGCTGATTCTGGTTCCGATCATGGCTCTGGCCACCACCTTTTTCGGTGCGCTCTGCCTGATTTCGGTCCGCTTTGCCGGCCCGGCCCGCACCGCCAGTTTTACCGCCGTACCCTGGGCCCGACTGGGACTACTGCTCAGCGGTGTCAAAGTGCATTTGCAGGGCGTTGAGAATATCCGCCCTGGACAGAGCTACGTCATCGTCGCCAACCACCTCAGTCACTTCGACATCTGGGCGCTGTACGGCTGGCTCGGCATGGACCTGCGCTGGGTCATGAAACAGGAGCTGCGCAAGGTGCCGGTGATCGGCGTCAGTTGCGAAGCACTCGGCCATGTTTTTGTTGACCGCAGCAACCGTCAGGCGGCCCTGGCGTCACTTGATGCTGCCCGCGAGCGCATCCATGCCGGCACCAGTATCCTGTTTTTCCCGGAAGGCACCCGCAGTCGCGACGGCGCACTGAAGCCGTTCAAGAAAGGCGCCTTTAACATGGCGCTGGATCTGTCCCTGCCGGTACTGCCCCTCACCATCAATGGCACCCGGGAGGTGCTGCCCGCCGGCACCACGCAACTGACCCCCGGCGACGTCCATATCACTGTCCATGCACCAATACCGGTACAGGGCCTGAGCGAGACCGATCTGGACGATCTGGCGCAGCAAAGCCGCAGCATCATTGCCTCCGCACTGCGTGACGAAAGGGTTCCGGCGCTCAGCCGGACCTGAGCTATTGGCCCGACATGCCGGGCACCAGCCGCTAAACTCGCCGCCACTGTTTCAGTATTCCATGGGGAGTTTTGATGAAATCCTTTCGTGATCGGGTAGCTGTCATTACCGGCGCAGGCTCAGGCATTGGCCGCGCGCTGGCATTTGAACTGGGCGCTGCCGGCTGCAAGCTGGCGCTGTCGGATATCAACGAGGCTGCCGTCAAGCAAGTCGCCAAAGAACTGAAGGAAGCCGGCCGCGACGTGATCGCTGACCGCCTCGACGTTGCCGACCGTGATGCCTTCTATGCTTACGCCGAAAAAGTGGTAAAGAAATTCGGCACGGTAAACATCGTTATCAACAATGCTGGCGTGGCACTGGGCGCTACCGTCGAGGAAACCAGCTACGAGGATTTCGAGTGGTTGATGGGCATCAACTTCTGGGGTGTGGTGTATGGCACCAAAGCCTTCCTGCCGCACCTGAAGAAGGCTGAAGAAGGCCATATCGTCAACGTATCCAGCGTCTTTGGCCTGATCGGCGTGCCGAGCCAGTCGGCCTACAACGCCGCCAAGTTTGCCGTGCGCGGGTTCACCGAATCACTGCGTCAGGAACTGGAAATGCAGGACAGCCATGTCTCCTGCACCAGCGTTCACCCGGGCGGCATCAAGACCAACATTGCCAGAAACGCGCGCATGAACGACAGCGTCACCAGCATCACCGGCCTGAACGGTGAAGCCTCGAAAGAGCAATTCGAGAAAATGTTCCGCACCACGCCGGAGCAGGCCGCTGCCACGATTATCGCCGGCATCCGCGGCAACAAGCGCCGCGTGCTGATTGGCCCGGATGCGGTGGCCATCGACACCATGCAGCGTCTGCTACCGACCAGCTATCAGAAACTGATGGTCGGCGGTCAGAAGCTGATGCGCAAACGCACCTGATGCCTCCCCCCGGCCGATGGCCGGGGGTCTGCCGCGACCGAAGCTGACGACATCCTCGCTTACTTTGCATACAATGGCCGCCTGAATGACGACCTGAAGTGATGATGCAGCGATGACGCAAGCCGAGAACAACAGCTGGTCCCTGGAGCAATTTCAGGTTCCGGAAAAAGAAGGCTCCACCCGATTCCACGACTTCGACCTTGATCCGCGCCTGATGCGTGGTATCGCCGAGGCCGGCTTCCAGTATTGCACTCCGATTCAAGCCGAAGTGCTGCACCACACACTGGCCGGCGCAGATGCCATCGGCCGGGCCCAGACCGGCACCGGAAAAACCGCCGCCTTCCTCGTCACCGTCATCAATGATTTGTTGCGCAATCCGCTTCAGGTAAAGCGCTATTCCGGCGAACCGCGCGCCCTGATCATCGCCCCGACCCGGGAGCTGGTGATGCAGATCGAGAAGGATGCTCACCAGCTTGGCAAGTACACCGGCCTGTCGGTGATGAGCGTGGTCGGTGGCATGAACTTCAACCGCCAGCAGGATCAGCTGCAAAAAACCGAAGTGGATATTCTGGTGGCAACGCCGGGTCGACTGCTGGATTTCGCCAACCGCCGCGACCTGTGGCTGGATCGCGTTGAAGTGCTGGTGATTGACGAAGCCGACCGGATGCTGGACATGGGCTTCATCCCGGATGTGAAACGGATAGTTCGTCTGACGCCGTCGTCACAGTTTCGCCAGACGCTGCTGTTCTCCGCCACCTTCAGTCAGGACGTGATGAATCTGACCAGCCGCTGGACCGTAGAGCCGCAGATCGTCGAGATCGAACCGGAACAGGTCACCACCGAGCGGGTCGATCAGAAGGTCTACATCACCGAAACCGATCAGAAGTTCACCCTGCTTTACAACCTGATCACCCGGGAGAACCTCGACAAGGTAATGGTGTTCGCCAACCGGCGCGACATCACCCGCAAGCTGTTTGAGAAACTGCAGCGCAAGGGCATCAAGGCCGCGATGATCTCCGGCGACGTCCCGCAAACCCAGCGTACCCGCACACTGGAGTCTTTCCGCAGCGGCAAGGTGCAGGTGCTGATTGCCACCGATGTGGCCGGACGCGACATTCATATTGATGGCGTCAGCCATGTGGTGAACTACAACTTGCCGGAAGACCCGGAGGATTACGTCCACCGAATCGGCCGCACCGGTCGCGCCGGTGCCAACGGCATCTCGATCAGCTTTGCCTGTGAGGATGATGCGTTCCTGCTACCGCAGCTGGAGAAGGCCATCGGCATGAAGCTTGATTGCGTCTACCCGCCGGAGGAGTTGCTCAGCGAACAGCCCATGGCAGCGCCGCGTCAGGACGCTGCCGACCAGCCGGGCTGATTGTTCAGAATCGGCGGGCAATACCGACGTTCCATATCCAGGGATCAAAGCTGAAGCGGACGCTGTCCACGGTGGCCCCGGACTGACTCAACACCATCCGGGTTTCTGCTTCTGCATAGATGGCCGACAGGCTCACCGCCATATTGCCGTCGAGATCCCAGTCCATCCCAAACTCCCCGGCAAAACCGTTTGATGACGGCAGACGCATGCTGTCGGCATTGGCGGCCAACCCGGAGCCAACGCTCTCCTTGGAAAAGCGGACGTAGTTACGACCAATCCCCACCCAGGGTTTGGCCGAACCCAGTTTTGGCAGGTAATACTGCAACGTCACCGTCACCGGCATGGCGCGGGTCGAACCGGCCCGGCTGCGGCTGAATCCGTCATCGAGAAACAGACTGTGCTTGAGCGGCCATGAGGTATGCAGGCCAAGACCAAAATGGTCGCTGATCAGATACGACAGGCCGAGGCCGAGGTGGGTGTCCTGAATCATGTCGACTTCGGCACCGGCAGGCGCCACCGTCGTCAGGTCACTGTCGACCTCCGGCTTCATGGTGGTCAGCGAAAAGCGCCAGACCAGATCAGTCTGCTCGTAGGCAGCCACCGGCGACATCGCAACAACGCTTCCCAGCACCAGCATGGCAGCAACAGGCTTCATGCACAGACTCCTCTCAGACAGGCCCCGCAGGGCAAAACGGCAACGAAGGCGTACTGTAACGCCTCCGCCGCCGTTTCAACAGGTCAGAGATGCTGCTCGGCGTATTCCGCCAATACCGACCGGGGTACCCCGTTCAGCTGCACCGAACCGCCAAAATGGAAGCCCTTGAAACGCTCGGTCATGTAGGTCAGACCGGAGCTGGTAGCAGTCAGATACGGCGTATCGATCTGCGCCAGATTACCAAGGCAAACCACTTTCGAGCCCTCGCCAGCGCGGGTGATGATGGCCTTCATCTGATGCGGCGTCAGGTTCTGGCTTTCATCGATCAGGATCAGGCTGCGCTGGAAACTGCGACCACGAATATAGTTCAGCGCCTTGAACTGGATATTGGCGCGCTCCTTGACGTACTCGATCGAACCACCGGGATTTTCATCGTTCAGGTGCAGCGCTTCGATATTGTCGTTAATGGCGCCCAGCCACGGATCCATTTTTTCCTCTTCGGTACCGGGCAGGAAACCATGCTCTTCCGCCAGCGGCGGCGTCGAACGGGTAGCGATGATCTTGTTGAAGCGGCGCTGCTCCACCGTCATCTCGATCGCCGCCGCCAGCGCCAGAATGGTTTTACCGGAACCGGCGGCACCGGTCAGGGTGACCATATGAATATCCGGATCGAGCAGCAGATGCAGGGCGATGGCCTGATGGATATTGATCGGTTTCAGCCCCCAGGCATGCTGCTCCATCAACGCCGAGCGCTTCAGGTGCAAGATGGTCACCACGCCCTGCTCGACCGAACGAATCCGGCCAACAAACCCCTGCTCGTCAATCAGGTACTGGTTCGGGAAAACTTCCTCGCCAAGAATCTCACTGACCAGCAACCCGTGGGAAATACGGTGCACGGTATCGCAGCCCTCCTGAACCGTCTCGACCTGATCAACCCGGTCCCACAGACTGCCTTCAATATCGAAGTAACCACGGGTCATCTGGCCGATGTCGCTGAGCAACTGATCGGTGTGGTAATCCTCGGCATCAATACCACAGGCCCGTGACTTCAGCCGCATATTGATGTCCTTGGTCACCAGCACATAATGCCGACCGGGATCGCGCTGAATCAGCGCGGCAATATCATTGATAATGCGGTTGTCATTCAGATGTTCGGGCAGCAGAGGCCGCTCGTCGTCGTGCTGCTGCCGGGGCATCAGCACCGACAGGCTGCCATCCGGACGCTGCGGCCGGCAGATTGGCACGCCGGCCTCCACCTCTTCCGGCGAAGCATTGCCCAGCACTTCGTCAATCAGCCGAATCGCCGCCCGACAATCTGCAGCGATGTTGGATTTGCCTGACTTGAGCTTGTCCAGCTCCTCCAGCACAGTCATCGGGATCACCACGCGGTGTTCATCAAAATTGAGCAGCGAGTTGGGATCGTGAATCAGCACATTGGTGTCGAGCACGTAGACTTTCTGCCGTTCGGCAGCGGGCGTATCGGGACTTTCGCCGGGGGTGCGTTTGCGTGAAGCGGATGATGCGGATCGCGGAGTGGGTTCAGTGCTGTCTACGGAACGAAGCAGTGCCGCGCGCTCTTCCATGCGGATTCCTCTCGCTGTTGATGAAAACGCTTTTCACAGCAGCAGAGAGTTCTGAAGTGACGCCACCCTCTGCCGCCTTCTCCTCTTCAGGTTCAGGCAGTGTTGCAAGTTGCAAAGACGGGTGGCCACCCTTCCCGGGTACCATACTCCACAGTTTCAGCGACCGGCAACTGCAAGTTGCGAATTTTTTTCACGGCCATGAACGGCTGCCGGTTCGGTCACGGATTTCAGCCATACCGGTTGTTGCAGCTCACCATCAAGCAGCGGCAGAGAGGCGTCAGCAAAATGCCCGGGAAACAGGCGACCGGTGCGAATTTCCTGCGGCAACCAGCCTAGTCGGCGGTAAAACTCGGCCACCAGTTCACTGCAGAACATCGCCGAATAATCACGACGACGTTGTCCCGGCAGGACATCAATCACCTGGCGCCAGAGGTAGTTCCGATACGGCCGGCGGTATAGCCGCCGCACCAGACGGCGCACTAACCGACGCTGACGCTGGCACAGTGGATTGCCGTCGCGACGACGCAGAACAATATCGCCATCGTAATCCATCAGCTTGCGCGCCAACGGCACCAGCGAGACACCGGCCAACGCCTCGCCGCTGAACAGGTCGACGGACTCCGGGCCGCGATTCGACTCAAGCAGTAACGGCTCATCGACATCATCAAGGCGGACAATCATGCCGACATGGGTCCAGCTACTGCCGGTAAACCAGCGAATCACATCGCTACTCAGCCCCTTGCCGGAAAACAGCAATACATCCCCGGTTTGCAGCATGGACAGACTGTTCGATGACAGCACCGGCACACTCCTGCGTCACTGATCACAGCTGTGCTCATGGTCAGTGCAAGCGGTGACGACAGGGTGACAAAACCGCCATGTTTTCGTGACAAGGCGGCGTCATCAGGACGACACATGACTGACTTATGCTGGTCACCGTCCCACTCATGGTCAGGCTATGGATCCCGCCGAACTGCAACGTCATCTTCCCGAGCTGGCCCAGCTCGATGCGATCATTGATCGCGGCAGCCGCTGGCTGCGCTACGATACCGTGCTGCAGGTGCGGACCGGTCAGCACTCGTTGCCGGTGCAGGTGCTTGAACTGGGCAGCCGCAAGCCAAGGGTACCGGTGTTCGGCCTGTTCGGCGGCGTGCACGGGGTGGAACGGATCGGTTCACAGATATTGCTGGCCTGGCTGCACACGCTGGTGGAACGGCTGCACTGGGATGAGGCGCTGCACCGGCGGTTGGAGCAGATGCGGCTGGTGATCATGCCGATCGTCAATCCCGGTGGCATGTGGCGCCGATCCCGGAGTAATCCGAACGGTGTTGACCTGATGCGCAATGCGCCCATCGATGCCATGGGCAAGGTGCCGTTTCTGGTTGGCGGCCACCGCCTTGGCCCGTGGCTACCCTGGTATCGGGGCAAACGTGGTGCGCCAATGGAAGCAGAGGCTGCGGCGCTGATCGAGGTGGTGCAGGAGCGCATCCAGACCGCTCCGTTTTCGATGACGCTGGACTGCCACAGCGGCTTTGGCCGGCGCGATCGACTCTGGAGTTGTTATGCCCGCAGCCACCGACCCATTGCTCATATCGGCGAGGTGTTTGCGCTGCGCCGGCTGATGGAGCGCACTTTCCCACACCTGCATCCTTACCTGATTGAGCCACAATCGGTGAACTACACCACCCATGGCGACCTCTGGGACTACCTGTATGACAGCGCAGTGGAAAGCAGTCGGGAGCGTATTTTTCTGCCGTTTACGCTGGAAATGGGGTCCTGGTTATGGGTACGGAAAAATCCGCGACAGATGCTCGATTTTCTCGGCTATTTCAATCCGGTGATCAGCCATCGTCATCATCGGGTGTTGCGCCAGCATATTCCGCTGCTGGAGTTTCTCAGTGCCGCCACCGGCAACTGGGACCGCTGGATGCCGCTGCCGAAACAACGACACGACATGACCCGTGAGGCAATCCAACTGTGGTTTGATCAACCGCATAACGAGCGCATTTATCCGCCGCCGCCCTGAAGCAGGCTTGACGCCACGCCGCCAAGTGGAGAACCTTGCTCATCCCCTGTCTGTCCTCTGGAGCCCTGATGAGAATTGCCCTGTTTGCTGCCGTATGCCTGCTTTCCGCCTGCCAGTCTGGTCGCCATATTGACCATGCCGGTGAAGATGCGGCGACGCTGGTTTTCTCAAGTGATGACCTGCCCGCGCAGCCGATCATCTGCGTGCCCGGCAAAGGACTTCAGGAAACCGGCCTGTCCGTTGGCATCGGCGGTTACAAGGCGCTGGAAGACCTCAACGAGGCCATGAAGAAAAGCCCGGAAGTCCGTGCCCGCGTGGCCGCAGGCCGCGCTGTTACCGCGGGATTCCGCCATACCCGCCGAGACCGCTTCAACCGGGATCGCTGCCAGAGCATGGTCAGCTTCGATGCGGTGGCCGGGGAAACCTATCAGCTGCGACTGGAGAACTCGGCGGAGTGCGCCATCACGACAACACGCCTTGATGGTGAAAACTGGATTGTGCAGGAAACACAGAAAAGCAACGCCACCTGCGATTGACACCATCCTGGTGCGCCATATCGGTGCATGGCACTGACATGGCGCACCAGGATAGCCCCTCGATCCCCCTCTGCCTCGTAAAAACCTTCACCCCGCTCCAGACCGGAAGAATCTAATCCAAATAAATCAGCATGTTAGTGATTCTGGCACGGAATATGCCTTTCTTGTGACAGCTGCCACGGCCCAAGGTCGCAGCGCGGCAACCACAACACTGTCACTATAGAGGGCTGTATCCATGAGCAAGAAATCCGTACTGAAAATGTCTGCACTGGCTGTGGCTTTCGCTGCTGCTGCCGCTCCGATCACCGCTGCTGCAGAAGTTTCAGGCAGCCTCGGTATCTCCAACTTCTACCTGTGGCGTGGTCTGGACCTGACCGCGGGCGCGCGGGTGCTCGACGTCGGCTGCGGTGACGGGCGTCACCTGCGCTGGCTGGCGGTCGAGGCCGGCGT
>JBFHPX010000070.1:0-10299 GCA_041592575.1 Alcanivoracaceae bacterium | reverse complement strand
GCTCCTCGTTAATCGCTTGGTGTACCGGGCTGTACTGCACCACTCCCTCCCGCAGTCGGCACACACCAGCTAAGCAAACCGCTGTGACACTGATAGAGCCTTCACCCCAAATACCCTATACTGGCCTGTCATTTTGGCCAGTAGTTTCTCTCCATGGACAAGATTCTGGTACGGGGTGCGCGCACCCACAATCTGAAAAACATTGATCTCGACATCCCCCGCGACAAGCTCGTGGTGATCACCGGCTTATCCGGGTCGGGCAAGTCCTCACTGGCTTTCGACACGCTTTATGCTGAAGGACAGCGACGCTACGTTGAATCGCTGTCCACCTATGCCCGGCAGTTTCTGTCAATGATGGAAAAACCGGACGTCGATCATATCGAAGGCCTGTCGCCAGCCATTTCCATCGAACAGAAATCTACCAGTCACAACCCGCGCTCAACCGTTGGCACCATTACCGAAATATACGATTACCTGCGGCTTCTTTATGCACGCACTGGCGAACCACGCTGCCCAACCCATCAGGTCGAGCTGGCGGCGCAAACCGTCAGCCAGATGGTCGATCAGGTTCTGGCCCTGCCGGAAGGCAGCAAGTTGATGTTGCTGGCGCCGGTGGTGCGGGACAAAAAGGGCGAACATCTGGCGCTGTTTGACCAGCTACGTGCCCGCGGTTTCATTCGCGCCCGCATCAACGGTCGCGTACATGAACTCGACGACGCTCCAGAGCTCGATAAGAACAAGAAACACACCATCGAAGTCGTGGTCGATCGCTTCAAGGTACGCGACGACCTCAGCAATCGCCTGGCGGAGTCCTTTGAAACCGCGCTGGAACTGGCCGATGACATCGCCGTCATCGCACCAATGGACGGCGATGGTGACGAGATCGTGTTTTCCGCCCGCTTTGCCTGCGCCCATTGTGGCTATTCAATCCCGGAACTGGAACCCAGGCTGTTTTCCTTCAACAATCCCGCCGGTGCCTGCCCCAGTTGTGATGGCCTTGGTGTAAAGCAGTACTTTGACGAAGACAAGGTCATCGTCTCGGATGAGCTCTCTCTGGCCGAAGGCGCTATCCGCGGATGGGACCGCCGCAACGTTTATTATTTCCAGATGCTGACCTCGCTGGCAGATTTTCTCGGCATCGATATCGACAAGCCATTCCGTAAACTGACCAAAGCCATGCGCCAGAAAGTGCTTTACGGCACCGGCGATGAAGTGGTTGAGTTCCGTTATCTGAACGACCGCGGGGATGTGGTACTACGCCGGCATCCGTTCGAAGGCATAGTCCCGAACATGGAGCGACGCTACCGGGAAACCGAATCGGAAAGCGTCCGCGAGGATCTCGCCAGCTACATGAGCACCTCGCAGTGCCCGGATTGTGGCGGCTCACGCCTGCGGGAAGCAGCACGCAACGTGTTTATCGATAACCGCCCGTTACCGGATCTGGTCGCCATGCCGGTGGGGAAATCTTTCAGCTATTTCTCGGCACTGAAGCTGCCCGGTCACCGCGGCGAGATTGCCGAAAAAATTCTCAAGGAAATCCGTGAGCGACTGCAGTTTCTGGTTAACGTCGGTCTCGACTATCTGTCGTTGGCCCGTAATGCCGACACTCTGTCTGGCGGCGAGGCTCAGCGTATCCGCCTGGCTTCGCAGATTGGTGCTGGTCTGGTCGGCGTCATGTATGTTCTTGACGAACCCTCCATCGGCCTGCATCAGCGCGACAATGAACGCCTGCTCGCCACCCTGACCAGGCTGCGTGACCTTGGCAATACCGTGCTTGTCGTTGAGCATGACGAAGACGCGATTCGCATGGCTGACCACGTCATCGATATCGGCCCCGGCGCCGGCGTGCATGGTGGTGAGATTGTTGCCGCCGGCACCGCCACAGATGTCATGAACAACAAGCGCTCACTAACCGGTGACTACCTGTCCGGGCGCAAGCAGATCGCCATTCCGAAGAAACGTACGCCAGCCGGTGAAAAATGGTTGACGCTACACGGTGCCACTGGCAACAACCTGCAGAACACCACACTGAAGTTGCCGGTGGGGCTGATGACCTGTGTCACCGGCGTATCCGGTTCAGGCAAGTCAACGCTGGTGAATGCCACCCTGTATCCTCTGGCTGCCACACAACTGAACGGTGCCACCCTGCTGAAGCCGGCGCCGTATGAAAAGATCGAGGGCATGGAACATTTCGATAAAGTTATCGATATCGACCAGAGCCCGATTGGTCGCACACCGCGTTCCAATCCCGCCACCTACACCGGCTTGTTTACGCCGATACGAGATCTGTTTGCCGGCACGCAGGAGGCACGCTCACGTGGCTACAAGACCGGGCGCTTCAGCTTTAACGTTCGTGGCGGCCGCTGTGAGGCCTGTCAGGGCGACGGCGTCATCAAGGTCGAAATGCACTTTCTGCCGGACATCTACGTGCCCTGCGAGGTTTGTCACGGCAAGCGCTACAACCGGGAGACCCTGGAAATCCTGTACAAGGGCAAGAACATCTATCAGGTACTGGCGATGACGGTGGAAGATGCGCGCGCCTTTTTCGACGCGGTCCCGGCCATTGCCCGCAAGCTGCAGACCCTGATGGATGTCGGCCTCAGCTATATCACCCTTGGACAGGCTGCGACCACCCTGTCAGGGGGCGAGGCCCAGCGTATCAAGCTGGCCCGCGAACTATCCAAGCGTGACACCGGCCGCACTCTGTACATCCTTGATGAACCGACCACCGGCCTTCATTTCCATGACATACAACAACTGCTGACAGTACTGTTCCGGCTCCGCGACCATGGCAACACCATCGTCGTCATCGAGCACAATCTGGATGTGGTCAAGACCGCAGACTGGATTGTCGACCTTGGCCCGGAAGGCGGCGATGGCGGCGGCAAAATCATTGCCGAAGGCACACCGGAAAAAGTAGCTGCCAGCAAGGCTTCGTACACCGGCCGCTTTCTGAAGACGATGCTGAAAATGGATTAACGCCATTCATGTGGTGTTAACCCTGTCGCCATGGTGACGCAACAATTCTCCTTCAGTCTGTTCAGCAGCGGCCCGAATGTGGTCGCCTGACCTCAGACGGGAGTGCCATCCATGAACGACGTTGTCTTCCGCCCTTCGGGCCACCCTCGCGTTACCCTGCCGCAGGACGCCGCAACCCGGCCTGGCAGTTCCCGGCAACAGGATCCCGCCATCATTCTGATCGTGGCACTGAGTATTTCCTTCGTGACGCTTGTTCTGGCCACCGGCTGGCTGCTGATACGGGGCTGAACCGGCATCCTGCGGACACAAAAAAGCCGGGCATAGCCCGGCTTTTTACTGATCAGCGTGATGCTTACTCAGCGTCAGCAGCCGCTGCCGGCTCCGGACGATCGACCAGCTCAACATACGCCATCGGCGCATTGTCACCGGTGCGGAAGCCCATCTTCAGGACGCGCATGTAACCGCCCGGACGGTTGGCATAGCGCGGACCCAGCTCATTGAACAGGATGCCTACGGCTTCCTTCGAGCGGGTGCGAGCAAACGCCAGACGACGATTGGCAACCGAATCAACCTTGGCCAGAGTAATCAGGGGCTCAGCAACGCTGCGCAGCTCCTTGGCTTTCGGCAAGGTGGTCTTGATGGCGCCGTGTTCGATCAGCGACACCGCCATATTACGCAGCATGGCCTGACGATGGGCACTGGTGCGGTTAAACTTTCTGCCGCTCTTGCGATGACGCATGGTTCTGTTCCTTTGCTAACGGGCGCCGGTGGCGCCCAGTCAATTCAATTAACGCAGTCTGTTGGTCAGGCGATCGTCGTCACGCAGACTGACCGGTGGCCAGCTCTCAAGGCGCATGCCCAGAGACAGACCTTTTGAGGCCAGTACGTCCTTGATCTCGGTGAGCGACTTCTTACCCAGGTTCGGGGTCTTCAGCAGCTCAACCTCGGTGCGCTGAACCAGATCACCGATGTAGTAAATGTTCTCTGCCTTCAGGCAGTTGGCCGAACGCACGGTAAGCTCGAGATCGTCAACCGGACGAAGCAGGATCGGATCCACTTCCTCGCGCAGCTCCTTCTTCTCTACCTTGCGCTCTTGCTCCAGATCTACGAATACGGCGATCTGCTGTTGCAAGATAGTGGCGGCGCGACGAATCGCCTCTTCCGGCTGAATGGTACCGTTGGTCTCCAGATCGATAACCAGACGGTCAAGGTCGGTGCGCTGCTCAACACGGGCCGCTTCAACTACATAGGCGACACGACGCACCGGGCTGTAGCTGGCATCCAGCTGCAGGCGACCGATGCCACGGGTCTCGTCGTCTTCCGAGCGACGGGAATCTGCCGGCACATAACCGCGACCTTTGGTGATCTTGAGCTTCATGCGCAGCTCGCTCTCACCGTTGATGGTGCAGATCAGGTGATCCGGGTTGATGATCTCAACGCTGTGATCGCGCTGGATATCAGCGGCGGTCACCGGGCCCTTACCCTTCTTGTTCAGCTCCAGCACAGCCTCGGCGCGGTCTTCCATACGGATGGCGATGCCTTTCAGGTTGAGCAGGATATTGATCACGTCTTCCTGCACACCCTCGATGGCAGAGTACTCGTGCAGTACACCGTCGATCTCTACTTCAGTGATCGCGCAACCCGGCATGGACGACAGCAGGATGCGGCGCAGAGCAGAACCAAGGGTATGACCGAACCCACGCTCCAGCGGCTCGAGAACCACTTTGGCATGTGTCGGCGTAACGGCATTGACCGCGATAGCGCGCGGGGTCAGAAAATCGTTCACGGCGGTCATGGAAATCCCTCAGGCTGTGCTTACTTGGAGTAAAGCTCGACGATCAGGTTCTCATTGATCTCGGCCGGCAGGTCAACGCGCTCTGGACGGGTCTTGAAAGTACCCTCCAGGCCCTTCTCGTTGACATCGATCCAGGGCGCAAAACCGCGCTGCTGGGCCAGTTCCATCGCGCTCTTGACGCGCAGCTGGTTTTTCGACTTTTCACGTACGCTGATCACGTCGCCTGGCTGTACCTGGTAGGACGCTACGTTTACCGAGCGACCATTCACCAGAATAGCGCGGTGGCTGACCAACTGACGCGCTTCTGCGCGGGTCGAGCCAAAGCCCATGCGGTAGACAACATTGTCCAGCCGGCCTTCCAGCAGCTGAAGCAGAACTTCGCCGGTGGCGCCGCGGCCCGCAGAGGCCTTCTTGTAATAGTTACGGAACTGCTTCTCCAGAACGCCGTACATACGACGTACCTTCTGCTTCTCCCGCAACTGAACGCCATAGTCAGACAGGCGGCCACCGCGACGGGAAGCAGCAGCAAAGCCAGGAGCCTGCTCTGCCTTGCACTTGGAGTCGAGCGGACGAATGCCACTCTTCAGAAACAGATCCGTGCCTTCGCGACGGGACAGTCTGCACTTCGGACCGAGATATCTTGCCATGCTTGCTTACTCCCGTTACACGCGACGCTTTTTGGCCGGACGACAGCCATTATGCGGAATAGGCGTCACGTCCTGAATGCTGGTGATCTTGTAGCCACAGGCGTGCAGTGCACGTACCGAGGACTCACGACCCGGGCCAGGGCCCTTGACGCGAACTTCGAGGTTCTTCAGCCCGTAATCCTTGGCCGCGTTACCGGCGTTTTCCGCCGCTACCTGGGCAGCAAACGGGGTGCTTTTGCGCGAGCCGCGGAAACCGGCACCACCTGAGGTCGCCCAGGAAAGCGCGTTCCCCTGACGATCGGTAATGGTGATGATGGTGTTATTGAAGGACGCGTGTACGTGCGCAATCCCGTCCGCTACGGTACGGGTTACCTTCTTCCGACGTGCGCCACTGTCTTTTTTCGCCATGATACGTGCCTACCTGGACTCAGGACTTATTTGCGAATCGGTTTCCGCGGACCTTTACGGGTCCGGGCATTGGTTTTGGTACGCTGACCGCGTACCGGCAAGCCGCGACGATGACGGATGCCGCGGAAGCACCCGAGATCCATCAACCGCTTGATGTTCATACTGACTTCCCGACGCAGGTCACCCTCGACCGGAAGCTTGGCCACTTCGCCACGCAGGGCGTCAAGCTGTGCCTCGGACAGATCACGCACCTTGGTGGTGGGGTCAATGCCAGTGGCAACGCAAAGCTTCTTCGCAGTGGTGTTGCCGACGCCAAAAATATAGGTCAGCGAGATCACCGCGTGCTTGTTGTCCGGGATGTTTACGCCTGCAATACGGGCCATCCGATATATCTCCGATTTACACTCTACTTGCCGGCTCTGGGGTAACGCCGAAGGGCGGCGATACTAGCGTCAGAGACGACGGATTTCAACCTGTGCGTGATCCGGGACGGCCCGAATCAGCCCTGGCGCTGCTTGTGACGCGGTTCTGCGGCGCAAATTACCATCACCCGACCCTTACGGCGGATGATCTTGCACTGACGGCACACCGTTTTCACCGAAGCCTGTACTTTCATTGCCTTAGCCTCTTCTCTGAATCAGCGCACCAGACCGGTGCTGCCATAACCTTTCATGTTGGACTTCTTCATCAACTTCTCGTACTGAGTCGACATCAGGTGCGCATTGACCTGAGCCCAGAAGTCCATCACCACCACCACCACGATCAACAGCGAGGTGCCACCCAGATAGAAGGGCACGTTTGCCGTTTCCTGCAGGATGATCGGCAGCAGACACACTGCCGACATATAACCCGCGCCGATCAGGGTAAGACGGCTCATCACGGTATCGATGTATCTGGCCGACTGCTCACCCGGCCGAATTCCGGGAATATAGGCACCGGACTTCTTCAGGTTGTCTGCGACATCTTTCGGGTTGAACATCAGCGCCGTGTAGAAGTAGCAAAAGAACACGATGCCAGCGGTGAACAACAATACGTACAACGGAGTCCCCGGCAGCAGCGCGTCGGTGATCGAGCGCAGCGTGTCCGACCAGGCCGACTCGCCACCAGCGCTGCCAAACCACTGACCAATAGAGGCCGGGAACAACAGGATCGAGCTGGCAAAGATGGCCGGAATGACACCTGCCATGTTCACTTTCAGCGGCAGGTGGCTTTGCTGCGCAGAATAAATCTTGCGGCCTTCCTGACGACGTGCATGGTTCACCGTGATGCGGCGTTGGCCTCGCTCGACAAACACCACTGCGTAGATCACCGCGATGGCGATGACCAGCACCAGCAGCATCACCAGCAGGTTCATCTCACCCTGACGCGCGGCCTCAAACAGCTGGCCAATGGCACCCGGCAGACCGACCACAATACCGGCAAAAATAATCATCGAGATACCGTTGCCGATACCGCGCTCGGTAATCTGCTCGCCCAGCCACATCAAAAACACGGTGCCGGTTACCAGCGACGTCACGGCGACAAAATAGTAGGACGCCAACGCCATGCCGCCAAGATCGCCAACCAGACTTGCTCCCTGACTGTGCAACCCGGCAGCGACACCGAAGGACTGAATCAGCGCCAATACTACCGTCAGATAACGGGTGTACTGAGTAATCTTGCGACGACCGGATTCGCCTTCCTTGCGCAGCTGCTCAAGGGTTGGGACCACAGCAGTCATCAGCTGAATGACAATGCTCGCCGAAATATACGGCATGATGCCCAGCGCAAAAATACTCATCATCTCCAGCGCGCCGCCAGAGAACATGTTGAACAAGCCGAGGAAGGTATCTTCGTTCTGGCTGAAGATACGCGCCCAGGCGTCAGGATTGATGCCCGGGACAGGTATGTGTGCACCGATGCGGAACACCACCAGGGCGCCGAACAGAAAACCAATGCGCTTCCACAGCTGCCGCATCGCGGAGCTGTCTGGGCTCATACCGTTCGGAAGGCTCTGGGCCTGATTCCTCGCCATCGTTCTGATTACTCCTCGACCTTGCCGCCGGCCGCTTCAATAGCAGCTCGGGCACCTTTGGTCACTGCCACACCGCGGACGGTGACAGCGCGGTCAATAGCGCCGCGCAGAATGATGCGGGCACGCAGCATGTCATGCCGGATCACGTTGGACGCCTTCAGGGATGCCAGATCGATCACATCGCCAGCTACCTTGGTCAGCTCGCCCAGCCGCACTTCAGCAGTGCCGGCAGCGATCTTCGAGTTGAAGCCGAACTTCGGCAGACGGCGCTGGAGCGGCATCTGGCCGCCTTCGAAACCGGCCTTGATGGAGCCGCCGGAACGGGCAGTCTGACCCTTGTGGCCGTGGCCGCCGGTCTTGCCGAGGCCGCTGCCGATACCACGGCCGAGACGCTTCGGTGCAGTCTTGGCGCCCGCTGCCGGACGCAATTCATTCAGACGCATGATTACGCTTCCTCAACCTGGACCATAAAATAAACCTTGCCGATCATGCCACGCACTGCCGGGGTGTCTTCGACCTCGACGGTGTGACCGATGCGACGCAGGCCCAAGCCACGCAGGGTGGCTTTCTGAGCTTCCAGCCGAGCGTTGCTGCTCTTGGTCTGGGTAACCTTGATCTTCGCCATCGTTCTGTTCCCGTTACAGCCGGGCCTCAGCCCAGGATCTCTTCTACGGTCTTGCCGCGCTTGGCCGCTACCTGTTCCGGCGAGGACATGCTCTTCAGACCTTCATAGGTGGCGCGCACAACGTTGACCGGATTGGTCGAGCCGTAGCACTTGGCCAGTACGTTCTGAACACCCGCCACTTCCAGCACGGCGCGCATCGCACCACCGGCAATAACACCGGTACCTTCAGAAGCCGGCTGCATGTACACCTTGGAGGCGCCATGGGCAGCACGGATCGGGTGCTGCAGGGTGGAACCTGCCAACTCGACCTGAATCATGTTACGGCGAGCCGCTTCCAGAGCTTTCTGGATAGCCGCCGGCACTTCGCGAGCCTTGCCACGGCCAAAGCCGATGCGACCTTTGCCATCACCTACCACCGTCAAAGCGGTGAAGGAGAAGATGCGGCCACCCTTGACCACCTTGGCCACGCGGTTCACCTGAACCAGCTTTTCCTGCAGACCTTCGTTGGGATCAACCTTTGCCATAAACCGCACCCTTAGAATTCAAGCCCGTTTTCACGCGCGGCGTCAGCCAGCGCCTTGACCCGGCCGTGATACCGGAACCCGGAGCGGTCGAAAGCAACACGGGCGATGCCCGCTGCCTTGCCGCGCTCGGCAATCAGTTTGCCCACTGCAGCAGCAGCGTCGGCATTGCCGGTGGCGCCACTACGCAGATCCTTCTCTACCGTCGAGGCCGAGGCCAGCACCGTGTCGCCACTGGCGCTGATGATCTGTGCATAGATGTGACGCGGAGTACGAAACACGCAAAGACGCTCACCACCCTGGGCCTTGATCTTGCTCCGGGTGCGCAGTGCTCTGCGCAAACGCTGCTCTTTCTTGTCTTTCATCGCTTCAATCTCAACGGTTATTTCTTCTTGGCTTCTTTCCGGCGAACCTGCTCACCGGAATAGCGAACACCCTTACCTTTATACGGCTCCGGCGGACGGAAGGCGCGAACATTGGCCGCAACCTGACCGATCACCTGCTTGTCGATGCCACGCAAGACGATTTCGGTCTGCGTCGGGGTCTCGGCAGTAACACCTTCCGGCAGCTGATAAGCAACCGGGTGGGAAAAGCCGAGGGTCAGGTTCAGCACCTTGCCAGCGGCCTGCGCCTTGTAACCCACGCCAACCAGATCCAGCTTGCGCTCGAACCCGGTGGACACACCGGTGACCAGATTGGCCAACAGCGCACGGGTCGTACCCGCAAGCGCCCAGCCTTGCTGCGACTCCTTTCTGGGAATCACTCGCAGGGTGCCTTCCTCATTGCGCACTTCCACCAACGGATGGATGGCAACACTCTGCGCGCCCTTTGCACCCTTCGCCGTCAGCTGCTGGCCAACGATCTTGACTTCGACGCCACTCGGCAGTGTTACCGGACTTTTCGCTACTCTCGACATTGCTGCACCTAACCTGTCTATGCCGCTATCGTCAGAACACTTCGCAGAGCAGCTCGCCGCCAACATTGGCTTTGCGGGCTGCGCGATCGGTCATGATGCCCTGGTTGGTGGAAACGATCATAACGCCCAGACCGTCTTTCACCTTCGGGATATCACCTGCGCCCTTATAGATGCGCAGACCCGGTGTGCTCACTCGTTTGATACGTTCAATTACCGCCTTGCCTTCGAAGTACTTCAACTCGATGGACAATACCGGCTTGTTCGCCTCACCGACGACTTTATAGCCGGCGATGTAACCTTCGTCCTGCAGCACCTTGGCAACAGCCACTTTGGTGGTGGAGGAGGGCATTTCAACGCCCGGCTTCTTGGCCATCTGGGCGTTACGGATACGGGT
>JBFHPX010000069.1:0-10403 GCA_041592575.1 Alcanivoracaceae bacterium | reverse complement strand
GTCTACGGTATCAATCGACATATTTACACTCACCAATGTCAGGGTTCAGTGGACTGACCTTATCCGGGTGGCCCGATATGACGAAGGTCATTCTGGGCCGTTCAGGATTCTGGACTGGCCGAGGCGACATATTGGCCCGGTCGCTCAAGTCTGTCGCCTGAATCCATTCGCCAAGCCATGTTTGTTGCGTGGTGCGCAACATGCTAGCATGCGCCCATGATCAAATCGTTCCGTCACAAGGGATTGAAGCGGTTCTATACGACTGGCAGCTCGGCGGGAATACAGGCTGACCATGCCGGCAAGCTGCGTATGCAACTCGCTGCTCTCGATACCGCCGTGTCAGTTGAAGACATGGATATTCCCGGATTCCGGCTTCACCCGCTTAAAGGAAAAGACAAGGGGCGGTGGTCGATCCGGGTCAATGGCAACTGGCGTTTGACTTTCGAGTTTGCAGACGGGAATGCCTACATACTTGATTACGAGGATTATCACTAATGGCTATGCACAATCCGCCACATCCGGGTGAGTTTATCCGCGAGGTTTATCTGGACCCTTTTGGCATCAGTTCGCGCCAGCTTGCTTCAAGTCTTGGAGTTGCTCCCTCCACTTTGTCGCGCTTACTCAAGGGTGATAGTGGCATCAGTCCGGAGATGGCGCTGAGGCTGTCCAAGGTTCTCGGCCGCACGCCGGAAAGCTGGCTGGTGCTGCAGGATATTTATGACCTATGGGTGGCGCGGAGCTCGATCAATCTGGACGATATTCAGCCTCTCGATTTTGCTGTGGCTTGAGATGGTTCGGTTGCATTCTTATTCGTTGTGTGTGGTTGAGTTTCTGGAGATATCCATATGATGGCCACTGGCAGGCTTGAGCATCTTTTTATGCTTGCAATTGCATTTTCACTTACGGGGTGTGGCTCTGGCAGTAGCAGCTCTCCCGAGCCCGAGGGTTCGGTAGATCAATCTTTGAACCTGACGGGCACCTGGAAAAGATTCAGTGAAAAAAGAATTACTCGTGATGGAGAGTATTTGGGCAGTGATTTCTCAGAAGACTTGTATGTAATAAGTGATGATATAGACAAAGTTGGATTCAGCGCTTGTCGATTTTATTCTGGTGTTATCCCGTCAAATGCCGCAAAGAATGATGGTGTTTTCTATACGTATCCGAGTAACCCCGAAGAACCCGGCTTTCAGATATTGAGCGAAAATACGCTACTCCAGACGAGCCAATATGCACCGATATGGAATCAAGGCCTTCTCATCACATCGATTGATATATTATCGAAGCTTGGCGACGACTTTGCGGTCGACAGTGGGGGCTTGTTCTTAACGGTCCTATAGCAGTAACTGAGTACGACCGCGTCTGTTTATACGAAGCATGGTCTAACTCTGAAGAGTCTCTTTTCTATGGTTTGAGCGTTCCATACGAAGGCACCACGCTTTATTTCCGTATGACATTCGGTGGGGATGTCGAGTCAGGAAGTATTTACTCAAGTGATGGAACAGGTTCTGCGATGGTCGAAATAGAGCTATTTTCAAATGCCATTGCGTTTGAAGATGTTGCCGGCCAGAACAATCTGGCAGGAGAGGACTCTGTGGTAAAAATCATAGAGCGAACTGGCGATAGAATATCTGGAACATTTGAATTCTTTGACCAAAATAGAGGGAAGTATTCCGGCGAGTTTGAGTTTTTTCTTCACTAAGAAAATATTAATGGTTCAGGGTGGTTCTGATCGTGATGAGTGGCTATCAATCTTGGCATGGATTGGCACAATCTAGAAATATCAGAAGCACATTATGTGGTGTAGAAGTCGGCGTCTAATATGCAGTAGCACAGGAAGGTGTAGTTTCCCGATTTGGTGGACGCGGTAATCCCGCGCCTCACTGTCAATAAACCGGAGCAAAAGTAGGTAGACTGGCCTGATGTCTATGCAGCGGTACAGGATTCATGACCGATAGCTCCGCCCAGGTGCGCAAGCGCCCCGTTCAGAAACGCGCCATGCAGCGTTACGACAGTATCCTTGATGCTGCTGCGTCGCTGATCCGGGAGAAGGGCTCGAGTCAGTTCGGGATGAACGAACTGGCTCGCCATGCGCACGTCAATATTGCTTCTGTGTATCAGTACTTTGCCGGCCGCCCGGCGATTCTGCGTGAGTTGGTGGCGCGGCTGTCCCGCGAGTACCGCGAAACCATGTTTGTGGTGCTTGCCGAGGCGAGTGCGCAGCCACTGGATGCGCTGGTTGATGGCCTGCTTGATGGCTACCTGCAGTTGCTGGAGCGGGAGCCGGTGTACGGCATCCTCTGGGCAGAGCTGCGTCAGGAGCCGGAGCTTCGCGACCTCGATATTGCCGATACCCGGGACAATGCCGCCGCCCTGGCGGCGGCGCTGGCCAGCCACTTCCCCACTGTCAGCACGGAGCGGCTGGAGCGCATTGCGTTTATTGCCTGCGAATGGAGCTATGCCGTATTCCGCCTCATCCCGGCGCTGCCCGCGGCGCAGATGGATGCGCTGTTGGCGGAATACCGCCTGATGCTCAAGGGGGCGCTGGGCAGTCTGGCCGGCCCCTGATATTTGGTACCTTCGTCCTATTTACCTCTCCCGAGACATAAGTAAGCATCGCTTACTTAGTTGCAGGTGCGTCCCGGATACTGATCTGGCGCGGTAATAACAACAATCGACCCGTATACGGGCACAGGACCAATGCCATGAACGCTTCCCTTCCCGCTGTACTGGCGCGCGGCGCCACGCTGTCCCTGCTGTTGCTGATGTCCGGCTGCTACTGGGAAAACTGGACCAAGACCGAATCGGTGGAGCCCGAATATCTGGTGCAGCCTGAAAGTGCTGCGCAGCTGGTCGACTACGTTGGCCGCGCAAGCCGCGCGGGCAAACGGGTGCGTATGACCGGGTCTGGTCACTCGGCTTCAGAGGTGGCGATTACCCGCGATGTAATGTTTACCCCGGAAAAGCTCAACAAGCCGCTGGCGCTGGACCGCAATCGCCTGAAGAACCCCAATGATCCGACACTGGCCCGGGTCATGAGTGGCATCCGGGTGAGGGATCTGAACGCGTTCCTTGATGCCAGGGGGCGCGCATTAATCAACATGGGTGGTTATGACGGCCAGACCATTGCCGGGGTGATGATGACGGCCACCCATGGTTCCGGTTTGGCATACGGGCCGATGGCAGATCAGATCGTCAGTCTGCAGGTTGTTGGTGAGCGTGGCCGGATGATGCAGATCGAGCCGGCCAATGGCATTACCAATCCCGCCACCTGGCCAGGCTCTCTGGAAGAAAACCGCAATATTGCGGTTGAGCTGATTCAGGATGACGACGCGTTTAATGCGGCGCGGGTTGCCATTGGCTCCATGGGCGTGGTGTACGCGGTAACACTGAAAACCGATCGCAAGTTCTGGTTGCGGGAGAAGCGCTGGAAGACCACCTGGGAGGAGCTGTCGGCACCCGGTGGTGCCATTGAACGTCTGATTGCCGGCCAGCCGGTTTATGCCGATCGTCCGTCGCCGGAGCATTGGGAGCTGCAGTACAGCCCCTATGCCACCAAGGATGGCACTCACTCGGTGCTGGTGACAGAGCGTTATCGTTCCTACACGCCGCTGCCGGAACAGCCGCAATCGCAACGCGGCCAGCCGGGCACCGAGTTTGTCTCCGGATTGATCACGCTGTTTGAAAAGCCGCTGGCGTGGATTCTCAGCACGATCCCGAGTCTGGCCCCGACGATTCTTGAAACCACGCTGGATACTCAGCAGGACGATAATTTCACCAATGTTTCCTATCGGGTCTTCAACATTGGTGTGGTCAATTATACCGACGCCATCGCCATTGAAGCTGCCTTTGATATTCGCGACACCGTGGCAGGCATTGAGCGTTCTTTCAGGCTGGCGGAATCGATGCTGGACAGAGGCATTCCTCACACCGGGCCAATCGCGGTTCGGTTTGTAAAAAGCACGGACAATTTTATTGCCATGCAGCAGGGTCGCAACTCCATGTTTATGGAAGTCATTATGCTGGCGGACACCATCGGTGCGCAGGATTTGCTGAAAACCTACCAGCGCACCATGCGTGACGAGTTCTCGGCAAGGCCGCATTGGGGGCTGGATCTGAAGCTGCTGCAGAGCAGCGCGGAGGCGAGCGCGCTGTATCCGAAGTGGAATGACTGGATTACGCAGTTCCGGCGTTTCAACAAAGGCACTTTCGATGGCAAGGTCACTGACCGGTTGGGCATTTCTGTCCGGCCGCGCTAGATATCAGAAGGGGAATCATGGTGGCTAAATTGAGTTTTCGCGGGCGCTGGGTGCTGGTAACCGGGGCATCTTCCGGGCTTGGAGAGGAAATGGCGATGCAGCTTGCTGCAGAGCATGGTGCCAACCTGGTCCTGGTGGCCCGGCGCGCCGAGCGTCTGTCCGAGCTGGCCACCAGGCTGGAAAATGCCCATGGTGTCCGATGCAAGGTGATCGCTGCCGACCTGTCCAGCCTTGAAGAGGTGCGACGTGTTTTTCATGAGGCAACGGCAGGGCATGAAATTCATGGCGTGGTGCTTAATGCCGGCATTACCCATTTTGGCAAGCATCAGGATCTTTCCTGGGAGCGCTTTGAAGCCCTGCTGCAAACCAATCTGATTGGCGTTGTCTGGATGGTGAATAATTTTGTTCAGTACTTTGCTGGCAAGCGCACAGATGGAGCGATCATGCTGGTCAGCAGCCTGGCGGGGGTCATGCCGGTGCCGTATCAGGCGGCCTATGCTGGCAGCAAGGCGTTTCTGACCAACTTTGGTCAGAGTCTGTCGGAGGAGTTGCGGGGCCAGTCGGTATCGATCACCGTGTTTTCACCGGGCGGCATTGCGACGCCGATGGCGCATGAAAGTGACCTGCGCTACTTCGAGAATACGCCGTTTCTTCAGGATGTGGCTTCCTGCGCTGCGGAGGGGCTGAGTGCCATGGCGGCGCGTCGCAGGTTCCATGTGCCGGGCAGGCTTAACCGGTTGCAGATGTTTTTGTCCCGCTTTGTCCCGCGTGGCTTCTCGGTTGCGCTGACAGCAGCGACTTACCGCAAGGCATTGAAGGCAGCGGGACAAGGGGTCGGTGGTTAGCCCAGCGCCTTCTTCATAAACGGCGGCAACTGCAGCGCGCCTTCATGAATGCCGGCAGTGTAGTACTGGGTTTCAAAGTTTTTTGCTTTCGCATCATCGCGACGGAAGCTGCCGACATCGCAGCCCTTGCCGGCCATGGTGCAGCTCCACCAGCCGCTCGGGTACACCGGTTGCGGGAATGGCAGTGTCTGGGTGCTGGTGAAACCGGCTTCGCGCATGTTGGCGTGCAGGTCCTTGATGATGGTGTCGGTGTGCAGCAGCGGTGATTCGCTTTGCTGGACAATGATGCCGCCTTCGCGCAGCACGCGATGGCAATCGCGGAAGAAATCGGCCTTGAACAGGCCTTCCGCCGGGCCCACCGGGTCGGTGGAGTCAACGATGATGACATCGACGCTGCCGGCTTCACATTCACGCATCCACTTCACGCCATCAATGAACAGCAGTTCGGCGCGCGGGTCGTTGTTGGATTCGCACAGTTCCGGGAAATATTTCTCCGACATGCGGGTAACCATCTCGTCGATGTCGATCTGGGTGGCTTTCTCGACATTCGGGTGGCGCAGCACTTCGCGCAGGGTGCCGCAGTCGCCGCCACCGATGATGACCACACGCTTCGGGTCGGCATGGGCGAACAGCGCCGGGTGCGACATCATCTCGTGATAGAGGAAGTTGTCACGGCTGGTGACCATGGTGCAGCCGTCGATGGTCATCAGGTAGCCGAAGGTGTCGGTTTCCCA
This sequence comes from Alcanivoracaceae bacterium, assembly GCA_041592575.1. Taxonomy (GTDB): domain Bacteria; phylum Pseudomonadota; class Gammaproteobacteria; order Pseudomonadales; family Alcanivoracaceae; genus PGZG01. The sequence goes on along the minus strand of JBFHPX010000069.1, from coordinate 4,568 downwards.
CATTTCGATATGCTGGTAGGCGGTTTGCACCTGTTCGATCTTTTTCTTCAGGCGCAGGCCGAAGGCAGTGCCGGCGGAGTCGAAATGTTCAATAAACCAGCGTGATTCGGTCATGATGGGTACCTCTGATTGCGTGCCCTGGCAGGGGCCTGTGCGTGTCCCCCGGGGGCGGGGGCATAAACGGTCGGCATTCTAGCTTGAATAGGTGACCAATTCCTTACCTTCTGTAGCGACACGCCAATTTCACCAGCGGCGGTCGACCTGCCGCGATAGCGCGGGGCGTGGCAACAGAAAAACCTTTCGCGGCTGGTCAGCCGCTCCTACAGGTTGGGGGGCAGTCCGTCTATACTGCCGGCCACACGAAACGGAGGTGCCATGAACAGCTGGAGTACCGCAGACGCCCTGAGAATCTACAACGTGGACCGCTGGGGCGACGGCTATTTCGGCGTCGACGCTGACGGTCATGTCACGGTACGCCCGTGCGGCAGCGACGATGGCCCGACCGTGCGACTGGAGGATGTCCTCACTGCCTGCCGTGCCGAGGGCCTGCGCAGCCCGGTGCTGGTGCGCTTTGCCGGGATTTTGCGCCATCGGGTGAAGATGCTGGCCGGCGCGTTCCGCAGTGCCATCAGCGCCCAGGACTATCAGGGTGGCTATACCCCGGTGTACCCGATCAAGGTCAACCAGCAGCGCCGGGTGGTCACCGAGCTGCTGCGTGGCGCCGAGGGCGAGCAGATGCTCGGGCTGGAGGCCGGTTCCAAGCCGGAGCTGCTGGCGGTGCTGGCGCTGTCGCGCGGCGCTGGCAGCACCATCGTCTGCAACGGTTACAAGGATCGTGAGTATGTGCGTCTGGCCCTGATGGGCGAGAAGCTCGGTTTCAAGGTCAATATTGTCGTCGAGAAGCTGTCCGAGCTGGCCATGATTCTGGAAGAGTCGGCGGCGCTGGATGTGGCGCCGCGCATCGGCCTGCGGGTGCGGCTGATGTCGATCAGCAAGGGCAACTGGCAGAACTCTGGCGGCGAGAAGGCCAAGTTTGGTCTGTCGGCAGCGCAGCTGATTGAGGCGGTGGAGGTGTGCCGGGCTGCCGGCAAACTTGATTGCGTGCGCATGCTGCATTTTCACCTTGGCTCGCAGGTTGCCAATATTCAGGACATCAAGGCCGGGATGCGCGAGGCGGCGCGGTACTATCAGGAGTTGCGCGCACTCGGTGCGGCGGTGGACACCATGGATGTTGGTGGCGGTCTGGGGGTGGATTACGAGGGTACCCGCTCACGCTCTTACTGCTCGATGAACTACGCCATGGCTGATTACGCCTGGCATATCGTCCAGACATTAAAGGAAGTCTGTGACCGCGCCGGGTTGCCGGAGCCGGATATTATTTCCGAATCCGGCCGGGCCCTGACTGCGCATCATGCGGTGTTGCTCGCTAACGTGATTGATCGGGAAACCCTGTCGGTGAGCAATATCGAGGTGCCGCCGGCGTCCTCCGCGGGTGAAGTGCAGTTGCTCTGGCAGCTGAGCGAATCGCTGCGCGGGCCGAACCCGAATCTGCTGGAGACCTATCAGGAAGTGCTTGGCGCCTGGCAGGATGTGCATCAGCGTTATCTGGTCGGTGAGCTGTCGCTGCCGGAGCGGGCCATTGCCGAGCGTTTGTACATCAATTGCCAGCTTGCCATTCGTGGCAGGCTTGATGCCGCACGCAAGCATCAACGCGCGCTGCTCGATGAGTTGAATGAGAAGCTGGCGGACAAGCTGTTTGTCAATTTTTCGGTATTCCAGTCGGTGCCGGATGTCTGGGGTATTGACCAGATTTTCCCGATTCTGCCGCTGTCGGGCCTCGACCAGATGCCGACTCGTCGCGCGGTGTTGCAGGACATTACCTGTGACTCCGATGGCCGTATTGACCAGTACGTCGATGGCGAAGGCCTGGAGACCACGCTGCCGATGCCGGAGGGTGCGGATACCGAGCTGGGCATTTTCATGGTCGGCGCGTATCAGGAAATTCTCGGTGATCTGCACAACCTGTTCGGTGACACCGACTCGGTGGATGTGGAGATTGATGATCAGGGTCGTATCAAGCTCGATCACGCCATTCAGGGCGACACCGTCAGCAGCGTATTGCGCTATGTGAATTTCGATCCGGACAAGCTGCTGGCGGCACTGCGTGCCCACGGTGAGCGCGCCGAGATCACGGCGCAGGAACGCGATCAGTTCCTGCTTGAGATGAGTGAAGGGCTGGCGGGGTATACCTACCTTGAGTGACAAACAGGAACAGGACTATCGCGAGGCGCTGGCGCGTCTGGACAAGTTCTCAAAGGTGACCGATTCGCAGTTCAGCATTCCGCTGACCGGCATTCGCTTTGGTATCGACCCGATTCTCGGCATGATTCCGATCATTGGCGATTTTATCGGCCTGCTGCTGTCGCTGCCGGTGCTGATCGAAGCAAACCGGATCGGCGCGCCGTCCGAGCTGAAGCGCAAGATGATCCGCAACATGATTATCGAGGCAGTGATGGGCATTGTCCCGGTGCTGGGTGACTTCTTCGACGTTTACTGGAAAGCCAACACTCGCAACACGGCCTTGTTACGTGGCTGGATAAAGACCCAGATCGTGCCGGAGGAAGCGGTGCAGAAGCGGGAGTGGGGCGTGATTATTCTGCTCGGCATGGTACTGGTGGCGCTGCTGGTGTGGTGGCTGATCTGATCTTTTCGCAGCAGCGGTCAGACGATGGCGATAGCCTGCAGGGAATCGCGGCCGGTCGGCCGCTGCTGCAATAAAAAAACGGCCCTTTCGGGCCGTTTCTGTTTTTGCGCGATCGCCACGAATCAGTGGTGATGGCCGCCTTCGCCATGGACGTGGCCGTGTGACAGCTCTTCTTCAGAGGCAGCACGCACGGCAGTCACTTCGACGGCAAAATTCAGCACTTCGCCGGCGAGCGGATGGTTGCCATCAACGGTGACGGTATCGCCGTTGACTTCGGTGATGGTAAACAGGCGCGGGCCCATGCCAGTGTCGGCCTGGAACTGCATGCCCGGCTCCAGATGATCCACACCTTCAAACGCTTCGCGGGGAACCTGCTGGACCAGCTCGGCGTAATGTTCGCCATAGCCGTCGGCCGGCTGTACCGACACGTCCAGCTTGTCGCCGATGGTCTTGCCAGTCAGGGCATTCTCCAGGCCCGGCACGATGTTGCCGTGACCATGCAGGTAGGCCAGCGGCTCACCGTGTCCAACTGACGAATCAATGGTTTCGCCAGCCTTGTCTGTCAGGGTGTAGTGGATGGATACCACCATATCTTGGGAAATTTGCATGTCTGTCTCTGGTGCGGTCATGGATTTGAGTCGCCCATCCTAGCGGCCGAGCGCCGTTCTGCCTACCGCAGCCGGTCAGAACAGGCCGCTTTTTCTGTTTTTGACCCACCGGGCGGGGGTACACTCTGGCCATGCTGACCGACCGATTCGGCCGCCAGGTTGATTACCTGCGGCTGTCCGTAACTGACCGTTGTGATTTCCGCTGCGTATACTGCATGGCGGAGGAAATGACATTTTTGCCCCGCGCCGAGGTGTTGACGCTGGAGGAGTTGCAGCGCGTTGCTGCCGCCTTTGTTTCGCTGGGTGTGCGCCGCATCCGGTTGACCGGCGGCGAGCCGCTGGTGCGCCGTGGCATTGAACAGCTGGCAGCCAGAATCAGCGCGCTGCCCGGTCTTGATGAGCTGACCCTGACCACTAATGGTGCACGCTTGCGGCAGTTTGCCAGCTCGCTGCGCGATGCCGGTGTGCGCCGTCTGAATATCAGCCTCGACAGTCTTGATCCGCAGCGCTTTGCCGCGCTGACGCGCACCGGCCAGCTTGCCGATGTGCTTGATGGCGTTCAGGCGGCGCGGGATGCCGGCTTTCAGCGTATTCGTCTGAACAGTGTGATTATGCGCGGCCGCAATGAAGATGAGGTGCCGGCGCTGGTGGAGTTTGCCCTGCGCAATGATTGCGATATCGCCTTTATCGAGGAGATGCCGCTGGGGCAGATTGCCGAGCATAGTCGGGGCGAGGCATTTGTCTCTTCTGCAGAACTGCGAGAGCTGATTGCGGCGCGGTTCGAATTGTTGCCGGCCACCGATGTGACGGCGGGGCCGTCCCGTTACTGGCAGGTTGCGGGCTCAAAGCGGCGAATCGGTTTTATTTCGCCGCACTCACACAATTTCTGTCATCTGTGTAACCGGGTGCGGGTGACGGTGGAGGGGCGTTTGCTGCTTTGCCTCGGCAATGAGCACAGTGTTGATCTTAAGCCGTTGCTGCGGGAGTTTCCGGATGATGATCAGCCGCTGCGGGATGCCATTGTTGCTGCCATGGCGATCAAGCCGGAGCGGCATCATTTTTCGCATGAGCCGGAGGAGCAGTTGGTTCGGTTTATGAATATGACGGGGGGATGATTTTTTTCCTGAACTTTGTGGTTCGGTGCGGCAAGCCACGGCATTCGTCCTTCCGGGGAAGCGTCCTTCCGGGGACACGCACGAGTACATCCCTGTAGCTCTTCTCCGGCATCCCGGGCTCCGAAGGTCCCCGGGAGGACG
>JBFHPX010000068.1:0-10405 GCA_041592575.1 Alcanivoracaceae bacterium | reverse complement strand
CATTTACAATAATGGAGGTGGTGTTGGGAAAGGAATATTAATAGGATCCGGACCCCCAAATCCCCCATCTGTGGACAATATCACGACTGCCGGTGTGATCAGCGGGACTGCCAATAGCGGAGCCACCTCAGGCTGATCGCGCTGTCGGTGGTGGTGTGGGTGCCGTTGGTGTTGATCGTAGTAGCAGTTACGTCCTGCGCACCGGTGGTGGTCACATCACCACCAAAAGTTGCTGCAGTCGCGCTGTTCACCGTCAGGCTCGCAAGAGCGTCGGTGGCACCCACCGCAGACTGCAGGTCAATGTTGCCGTCGCCAGCGGTCAGATCCAGTGCCCAGGTATTGCCCGCATCACTGTCGATGGTGCCGGACACGGTGATATTACCAAGCGCCGGCGAGACGCCGGTGGTCAAGGTAGTGGCGGCTTCAAGAATCACATTTCCGAGCAAGCTGATATCGCTAGCGGTGGTGGTGTGGGTGCCATTGGTGTTGATCGTGGTAGCGGTCACACTCTGTGCGCCAACGGTAGTCACATCACCGCCAAATGATGCAGTGGTGGCGCTGGTCACGGTCAAGCTGGCCAGCGGCGTCACATCACCCACTGCAGTGCTGATGATCACATCGCCCGTGCCAGCGCTCAGGGTCAGCGCATTGGCACCATTGAGGCCGCCGGAAACGCGAATATTGCCGCCAGCTGCGCCAGTATCCAGCACCGTGTCGCTGCCCAGGGTCAGGCCGCCGGCCAGGAACTGAATCGTTGCACCATCACTGGTATGGGTACCGTTGGTGGTGGCGGTATTATCCGCATTCACATTCTGCGAACCGGTGGTGGTCACATTGCCGCTAAAGGAAGCGGTATGGGTCAGCACTTGCAGTTGATCCAGCGCGGTGGACGCGCCCACATCGGCATTGAAGTTCACATCGCCGGACGTATTAATGGTGCGCACGTCGAGGAAGAAAGGACCATCCACGGTGCTGTTGAATGCAATGGTGGCGCCGCCGGTAGTTCCGGCGTCCACCAGTGCATCCGCTGTCAGCGTCACAGCATCATTAAAGGTCACGTCATCTGCCGTAGTGGTGACATTCGCACCCAGATCAATGCCTGCGGAACCGGTCATCGCAACGGCGCCGCCGGAGTTCACGGCTCCGTCGATATCAACCTTGCCGGCACTGGCAACCAGCGTCGTGGTGCCAGTGGTATCGCTGCTGGCAATGATCAGGTCACCGGTGGTTTCAGTGATAGACAGGTTACTGACCGAACCGGCACTGGCGATCGTATAGGTGGTGTTGCCGGCACTGTCACCAACCAGATTGACGATGCTGCTGTTGCTGCTGGCGACATCGACAGAGGTGGCATCGATATTCAGGCCGCCGTTGAGATTACCGATGGCGTTGGTCGTGGTCAGCGTCAGCGCGCCGATGTTGCCCAGGCCGGTGCCGGCATTCTCGTCATTGATGGTGAAGCCCAGCAGCGCCAGATCGATGCCGCCAAAGTCTGCGGCTTCAGTGCGAATTGCACTGCCGCTGTTATCCAGCTCCAGATCTGCCACTGCAGCGGTGAGCACGCCGATGTCGGTGTTGCTCAGATTGATCTGGCAGCCTGCACCGCCAGAGGCAGCACCAAGGCACAGGTCACCGGCCTGGGTGAAGACAATATCCAGCAAGTTGCCAACTGCCAGACTGCTGGTGACATCAAATTCAAAATCAGCCGCAGTCAAGGTCAGGTCGTTGGCGCTGTCTACGGACGAGCCCGCCGCCAGCGTCAGCAGACCAGTGCCGACAGTATCGTCATCGGCATTCAAAGAGATATCGCCCGTGGCGGTGGACACCGTGCCGGTAATGGTCAGGTTGTCATCAGCCAGCAGAGAAATATCACCGGCGCCAGCAACAACGACATCTCCCACGGAAAGGGCATTGTCGTCCGAAATGGACACGCCGGTGAAGGAGCCAGCGCCAGACGTGGCAAGGGTTACGGTATTGAAGTCATTGGTGCCGGTGCTCAGATCAACGGTGATCGGCGCCGCATCCGAGGTCAACGTGCTGGCGCCGGAAACTGTCAACGCGCCGCTCTGACTGATGTTGTCACCAGCGGTGCCATTCAGAGTGGTGTAGCTGCCGCCAGTGAAGCCCAGCGCGCCAGCCGCATTCGCGGTCAGCGTCACGGCATTGCCGCCCACGTTCAGGGCGTTAGTGTCGGTGATGCTTGCCGAGGTAAAGCTGCCGCCGGTGCTCACCAGAGACACCGTGCCGAAGTCATTGGCGGCGTTCAGAGCTGCGGTGATCGCGGCCACACTCGAAGTCAGGGTGGTGGTACCCGTTACCGTCAGCGCACCACTCTGAGTAATGTTACCACCGGCGTTGCCATTCAAAGTGGTGTAGCTGCCGCCACTAAATTCAAGAGCACCACCGGCATTGGCAAGCAGGGTTCCCGCATTGCCGCCAACAACCAGCGCCGTGCTGTCCCGCACCGAAGCGGTGGCAATACTGCCACCAGCAACCGTTGCCAGAACAACGTTGTTAAAATCGTTAGAGGAACTGTCCAGCGTCACGTTAATCGGGTTGCTATCCGCAGTCAGCGTTGTTTGCCCCGACACCACCACTGAATTCAAGCCGGAGGAATGAACAATATTGCCTGCCGCAGTGACATTCAGACTGCCGGCGTTGACGTTACCCAGCGCCACACTGCTTCCACTTGTCAAGCTGACTGCATCAGGCGAGTTCAGCGAAACTCCCGCCAGATTGATCAGGCCATCGGCATCAAAGCTGATGGTGCCGCCGCCGGTGGTGTTGATCGAGAAGCTAAACAGACCAGGATTGGTGATGGTCCCATTCCCGCCAGGGATGGCGGTGCTGTCGGCGGTAAAGCTGATCGAATTGCCCGCCGCCAGAGTAATATTGTCAGAGTTTAGGAACTCGATCTGACCAGCTTCCAGCACGATCGACGCTCCAGCGGCATTGATCAGGTCAACACCAACAGTTTCAGTCACGCCACCATCAAGAAAACTGATTGTCGGCAGGTTTCCGTCAAGAGAGCCGCCGGTATTGACGATCTGCAGCACTTCCGGATCCAGCAGCAGTGTGCCGATGGAACCATAGGCCGAGGTCAGATCAACGCTGCCATAAAAACCCAGATTCTGCTTGCCAGAGACTTCAGCAAAGCCACCATCGCCACCGTTGGCTCCGCCGGTAGCGCTCAGGCCTCCGTAGAACCGGGTAACTTCATCAGCCCAGACGATAATTCGGCCACCGTCACCATTCTCGATGGCGTCGGCGGTCAGCGTGACATCACCAACAAAAGTACGGGAAGCATTGCGCACATCCGAGTTGCCGCCTTGATAGTCGCCGCCAACCAGAATTTCGCCACCTCCATCTACACCGGAAGCATCAATAGCAGCGCCGTTCTCGATGCCGACCAAGTCGCCTAGCACCCGCACATTGCCACCCTGGCCCGCTTGCGCCCCAGAAGTAGCGTTAATGCTGCCGGATACCAATGTCGTAGCGTCGCTGTCTATCAGCACATCGCCGCCAGAGCCCTCGCCAGCACCGGATACATCAATGGCGCCAGAGTGGCTGGCCGAGCCGCCAGTGGCAGTTAGAAATACCTGACCATCGCGCTCTTCAACACCGTTTGCCTCAATAATGCCTTCGTTGTTAACGACCGTTGCCGCCAGATCGCCGGCCGCGCTGGCGGTCATGTAAACACGACCACCTTCGGCATAAATCAGGTTGTGGTTCGACACCAGACCATCGACAACAGCGCTATCCACTTCCAGACGAATCAGGCCATCACCAGTAAAGTCCATGGCAATACGATCACCCGAAGCAAGAGCCACAGAACCAAGGCGCGCACTGATGATGCCTTCGTTAATTGCCTGACGACCTAACAGGGCAACATAGCCACCCTCGGCAGCAACCAGCTCACCCTGGTTGATGACATCACCGCCGGCACCTTCGAACACATAGTTACCGGACAGGAAGTCTGCATCCGCCATGTCCAGCGTGGACGCAACGAGGCCAGCCGCATCCACACGCGCACCCGGCGCAAACAGAATGCCTGACTGGTTGATCAGGAAAACCTGGCCACCGGCATTGATCGAACCGAAAATATTCGAGGGGTTATCACCCACCACCCGGTTCAACACCATGTCACTGCGATTTTGCAGGAAGTTAACGGTGTTGCCGGAGGCGATACTGAAATCGTCCCAGTTGATGACCAGATTCGAGGTGTGCTGATCAACAGTCAGCGAATCTGTGTCGCGGAAGATGTCTGCATCACCATGGGTAATATCTTCCCCTGTGGGGAGATCCACCGCATAGGCACTCATGCTGAGTGACATGGCCAGCAAAGTCGGCGCAGTCAGCGCCTTCAGGCGGCGGTTAGCAGAGAGAAGGATTTCCATCTTCCGTTTCATGGCATTTGCCTCTTTTTGTCTGTCAGCCGACGCAGTGTCGGAAATCCGTGACAGCGCAGTTCTTCTAAAATTACGTTTGCATTCTTTGCTGGCGAACAATCAGAACCAGTAGATCATTTGTAGCCAGTAATTCACTTTGCTGTCGTCCGGCTGATCAACCACCGACTCACGATCTGCCAGTCGTGTTGCTACGGCCAGATCAGCATAGAAAGATTTTCCGCCAGTAACTCGCATACCCGCGCCGACGCCATTTCGCGTCCAGCTCTCATCAGCGTTTATGGCCAGAGTGGAGTTGACTTCGGAAGTGCCAATATCGAATAGACCATAGACTTCAGCGCGATTCAGCCAGCCATAACGCTCCGCCAGACCCGGCAGCTCACGGCGCAGTTCCGACTGCAGGATGAGCGCACTGTCGCCCAGCGCCTCAGAGGGACGATAGGCACGAACCGCTTGCGGGCCGCCCAGGCTCATGCGTTCGGAGGTATCAAGAGTGTCTGCGCTGAACTGGCCATCAAACCGCATGCTGGCGCTCCACAGAGGCGCCAGTCGCTGAATCCGCTGAGCAGAAAAATTCAGCAAGGTGAACTTGCCATCGAAACGTGTCTCACCCGGCACCGTTGAGCCGCCATCTTCCGGAGTGACGTCCGACAGGCCAACACGCAATGACGCTGCGTAGGTGCTAACCGCACCACCGCGATAATCATCTCGATAGTCGCCAACAACGCCGAGATCAATAATATTGAGAACGTAATCAGCCTCCTCGATTACAGGAGCGAGGAACGATGCGCCAAAATCACGAACGAAACTCCGGTTCTCTACCGCCAGGCGCCCGGTGATATTGCGGTCGCGGCTACGCACGAAGGCATGTGACCCATAAAGACTGATCGTGGTGGCGGTATTCTCGATCTCGAGATCCTGAAACTCTTCACCAAGCTCGGACAGCAGATGCGAGAAGCTCAGGCCGGCACGCGATGCCGGGGTGAAAACCGGCATCTCATAATGCAGGGCGCCGTAGAAAGTGTCGCCGCTGTCGGAGAGCATCGGCCGGAAGGTGAAACGATCGCCGACATTAAAGACGTTGTTGATACCGGCAACCATGCCAAGACGGTGCTCGCCGGTAACCGGGGCGCCATAGTTGTTGTAGTCCACCGAGAAATCAAAAGTGCCTTCATCAATGATGTTCAATACCACATCAGAGGTACCGGTGCGCTCGCCCGGGCGCAAGGCCACTTCCGCACGCAGGCCCGGCAGGTCATTCAGCAGCAGCGCGCCATATTCCAAGTCGGCTTCATTGATAATGCCGGTGTTTTCCAAACGTGCCATGTGCGCACGAACGCGCTGCTCCGAAATCGGCGAGTCGCCCTCTACGCGAATGGCGCCAAGCACACCTTCCAGCACCGCGATATTGACCTCGCCATTTTCAACGGCCTGCTCCGGCACGTAGGCGCGGGCAACGATATAACCTGCGTCACGGTAATGCCTGGTGATACGCGAGGTGGCTTCCAGCAGCTGGGTAAATGTGATGGTGCCGCGTATATCACCGAGCAGCGCAGCAAGGTCCGCAGCGGGGAAAACGGTGTTGCCGCGGAACGTGAACTGACTGACATCGAACTTGCGATCAGCGACAGCACGCATCGGCGGTTCGTCGGGAATGTCAAAGCGGAGCTCGGGGGCGGGGCGGAGGGTGTCTGGGCGGACCTGTTCCAGCTGGCGTTGTTCTGCGCCGGGGTCCAATAGCGGAGTGTCATCGGCATAAGATTGAAATGACATCATCAGCAGGCCTGACAAGACCCCGGCCGACAACGGCCGCTTCATTGAGTTGTTACGCATTAATCCCCCGAGGCCAGGCAACAGCCCTTAGATCACAGTCTGACAACACATCACGGGGGGCTTCAGGAGTGCGGAAACATCCTTCTCCACTGCCCGTCCCGGACATCAGTCCCTATGGCTTGCCGCCCAGCACAAGAAGCCCGCTAGACAGTACCGCCGTACCACGCAAGGTTTGGACACTACCCAGAAATGAGAAGCCCATCAACCTTTGGTATGAGCTCAGTTCTCATCAGTAACGTGAACTCACGCCGAGCTGGCCAAGCCATATGCCCTGCCAGGCGCTCGGGTTTGTGGCACACTAATGCCCTGAAGAGCCGGTCCGATAACCCTGACAACGCAATAAGGCATTGTTTTACATGATAAATAATTGGATTAAAGGGATTCTGGTGATAGCCCTTTCCCTGACACTCAGCTCGCCAGCCACAGCCCAGCCACCCAGCCCGGCGCCGATAACGGATCAGGCACAGAATAACCGTCCCTATCTGCTGGTGTTCCCGGTACTGGTACTCGGGATCATTGGTGCACTGGTGATCATTACCCGGAAGAAGTGAGGAAGCCGCAGCGACGGCAGGCGGGCCAAGCCTTCCGTCTTCACAGCCTCCTCCTGCAGAAAATCCAGAAAAAAAGGGCGCCGATCCAGGCGCCCTTTTTTTGTTCCCGGAATGGTTCCCGGCGGTTACTCGAACGGATGCCGCAAGACAATGGTCTCATTACGATCCGGGCCGGTGGAGATGATGTCGATCGGCGCCCCGGTCACTTCCTCGATGCGCTTGATGTAGGCGCGGGCATTGGCCGGCAGATCCGCCACCGACTTGGCGCCGACGGTCGATTCGCTCCAACCCGGCATGTCTTCGTATACCGGCTCCATCAGGGCGTAGGAATCGGCATCCCAGGCTGCAGAAATAACGTCACCGTCGGCGGTGCGATAACCGACACAGATCGACACGACATCCAGACCATCAAGCACATCCAGCTTGGTCAGGCACAGGCCACTGATCGAGTTGATCTGAATGGCGCGCCGCAGCGCCACCGCATCAAACCAGCCGCAGCGACGGGCCCGTCCGGTGGTGGAGCCGAACTCGTGACCACGCTCGGCCAGACGACGGCCGACATCATCAAACAGCTCGGTCGGGAACGGACCGGAGCCGACCCGGGTGGTGTAGGCCTTGGTGATACCCAGCACATAGTCCAGATACAGCGGGCCAAAACCGGAACCGGTGGCCGTGCCGCCGGCGGTGGTATTGGAGCTGGTCACAAACGGATAGGTGCCGTGGTCGATATCCAGCAGGGTGCCCTGCGCGCCCTCGAACATGATGTTTTCACCGCGCATGCGGGTGTCGTGGAGGATAGTGGTGACATCCGAGACCATCGGCCGCAACTCTTCACCAAAGGCAATGGTTTCATCCAGCGTCTGCTGGAAATCCACCGGATCGGCGTTGTAGTAATTGCGCAGCACGAAGTTGTGATAGTCGAGCATTTCGCCAAGCTTGGCAGCAAACCGTTCGCGCTGATAAATATCGCCCAGACGCACGCCGCGACGTGCCGCCTTGTCTTCATAGGCCGGACCGATACCCCGACCGGTGGTGCCAATCTTGGCTTCACCACGGGCTTTTTCCCGGGCCTGATCCAGCGCCACATGCACCGGCAGAATCAGCGGACAGGCCGGCGACAGGCGCAGGCGCTCGCGCACCGGCACACCATTGGCTTCCAGACCGCGAATTTCCTTCATCAGCGCATCCGGTGCCAACACCACGCCATTGCCAATCAGACACAGCACATTTTTGCGCAGGATGCCCGAGGGAATCAGGTGCAGCACCGTTTTCTTGCCGTCGATGACCAGGGTATGACCGGCATTATGGCCGCCCTGAAAACGGGCTACGCAGGACACCTGCTCAGTCAGCAGATCAACGATTTTGCCCTTGCCTTCATCACCCCACTGGGTGCCGAGAATTACAACGTTCTTACCCATGGCCTGTTTGTCGTCACGGTTGGTGGATTAAAAGGATTCAAGCTTCCATTTGCCCGACTGGTTTACCAGCCGGCGATCACAGTTCAATGCTTTACCGTCGTTGTCCGCGCCCGGCAGTGTCACCAGCACAATTTCACCGGTCTCGCGCAGCCGGTTTACTTCAGCGGCGAAGCCGGCATCAAGCCAGTCGCCTTCGGCGAGGATACCCTGCGCCAGAGCACCGCGGCGCCCATCAGCAAGCAGCCGCAAATCGGCGCTGAAACCGGTGGCCGGCCGAGCCCGACCAAACACCTCACCGATGTGATCATAGCGGCCACCTTTTGCCACTGCCTCACTGCTGCCATCGACGTAAGCGGCAAACAGCGCACCGGTGTGATAGTGATAGCCACGCAATTCGCCGGCATCAATGTGCAGCTGAACCGCGGGATAGCGGCTTTCAACAAATGCCGCCAGCGCCGCCAGCTCATCTATGGCACCCAGCACTTCGGCGCCAAAAGGCGCCAACTCGGCGCGAGCGCGGTCCAGCACCGCCTGACCACCAGCCAGCCATGGCAGGGCCGCCAGCGCATCACGCAGTTCCGTGGTCAACGCCAGCTCGGAGAGAAATGCGTCAAGCTCATCGCGGGCCTTGCGCAGGTAAATATCTGACAGCGCCGCCTCGTCTTCGGCCGACAGCCCGGCGCGACGTACCAACGCCCGATAAATGCCGACATGACCGAGATCCAGCGTCACCGGCGCCACGCCAGCTAACGCCAGGGTATCGAGCAGCAGGGCAATGACTTCGGCATCGCTTTGCACGCCGGCATGACCAAACAGTTCCACACCAATCTGGTAAGGCGTGCGCGAGCCGCCCGGCTGGCAGCGGGTGCGCACGGCGGTGCTGCAATAGCAGAGGCGGGTTGGTGCGGTGCGACGCAGGCTGTGGGCATCCATGCGCGCCACCTGCGGGGTAATATCGGGACGAATGCCCATCAGTCGACCGGTCTGCTGGTCAGTGAGCTTGAAGGTTTCGCGCTCAAGATCGCGGCCGGTGCCATTCAGCAATGAGTCGAGAAACTCGATCAGCGGCGGAAACACCAACTGGTAGCCCCAGCGGCCGAACAGATCCAACAGCTCACGGCGCAGCGACTCAATCGCCGCCGCGCGCTCAGGCAGAATTTCCTCGACACCGTCGGGGAGCAGCCACTGTTCTTCGCGATTCATGCCTGTCCGTTCTTCAGTAACCAGAGAAAGAAAGCACCGGCCAGCATGGCCACGGTGCCCACGGTTCGCAGGGTGCGGTCGTCGAGACGGGCCAGCATCGCCGCCACGTCACGTATGCGCCCCGGAGCGAGGGCCAGTGTCATGCCCTCGATGACGGCCACCAGACACAGCGCCATGGCCAGCAAACCCCAGTTCATCCCGTCCACCCTGTCATAAAAAAGCCGGGCGCCTGTTCAGCCAGGCGGCCCGGCGCGCGGATTGTAGCACCGGATGGCGCCGGGTCACACCGGCTCGGCGCCATCGGTGTGACCGACGGTCAACGACCGCCGGAGGAGCGTTTCAGATAGCGGAAGAAATCGCTGTCGGGCTCCAGCACCAGCAGATCTTCCGGATTGCCAAGGCTGGCGCGATAAGCTTCCAGACTCCGATAAAAACGGAAGAACTCGGCGTCACGACCAAACGCCTTGGCGTAGATCGATGCCGCCTCGGCATCACCACCACCTCGCAGGATCTGGGCGTCACGGTAGGCTTCGGCCATGATCACCGTGGCCTGACGATCAGCATCGGCGCGGATACCCTCGGCATCCTCACGACCCTTGGCGCGGTGCCCGGCAGCATCCCGGGCCCGCTCGGCTCGCATCCGGTCAAACACCCGACCCCGTACTTCTTCCGGCCAGTCGACCCGTTTGACGCGAATATCGATGACCTCGATACCGAGATCTTCCAGCGTGCGCTCGTTTACCGTCTGCGCCACCTGATTCATCACCGTTTCGCGCTCGCCAGCCACCACGTCATTGACGGTGCGTTTGGAGAACTCGTCACGCAGAGCCTGCTGAACCCGGCCATCAACACGCTGCTGGGCTTCGGCCTGAATGCGCATACTGTCGGTGCTGCCACTGCCAAGCGTGGTGACATAACGCTGCACATCGGCAAACCGCCAGATCACGAACGAATCAACGTTCAGCACCTTCTTTTCCGAGGTCAGGAAGGGCTG
>JBFHPX010000067.1:0-10546 GCA_041592575.1 Alcanivoracaceae bacterium | reverse complement strand
GTCGATGGCAAAGCCGTGTTGGTATTCGCCGGCAATCATGGTCTTGTGCCGGTTCACCATCTGCCAGCTGCTGGCCGCGCCCTGGGAGATGGCGTCGATGACTTTCTGCACGTCCAGCCCGGCACGGGCGGCGAAATGCATACCTTCGGCCAGACCCTGTACCACGCCGGCGACGCAGATCTGGTTGACCATCTTGGTAAGCTGGCCGGCGCCGACCGGACCGAGGTGGGTAATGGCCCTGGCGTAGGCTTTCATCACCGAGGTGGCGCGTTCAAAGGCATCGGTCTCGCCGCCGCACATGATGGTCAGGGCGCCGTTCTGCGCGCCCTGCTGCCCGCCGGAGACGGGCGCATCAATAAACGCCACGCCGCGTTCGGCGGCAACGGCGGCCAGCTCCCGCGCCACGGCGGCGGAGGCGGTGGTGTGATCAATCAGCACTGCGCCTGCGGCCATTCCGGCCAGCGCGCCATGCTCGCCAAGCACCACCGCACGCAGGTCATCGTCATTGCCTACGCAGGTCATCACGTAGTCAGCGCCTGTTGCCGCAGCAGCTGGCGTCGCGGCCTGACGGCCGCCGTGGGCGGCAACCCAGGCCGCTGCGGTGGCGGCGGTGCGGTTGTACACGCTGACGGAATAGCCAGCGGCCTGAAGGTGCCCGGCCATCGGGTAACCCATCACGCCAAGACCGATAAAGGCGACCTTAGTCATTGGTACTGGCTCCTGCGGGGGCATCGATTACGGCAAAAGCCGGTTGTGTCAGGCTGCCGAGATAGAGCTTGCCGTTGGCTTGTTCGACGCTGGTAATGGGGTGAAAGCTGTCCGCACCGACATGCTGCAGGTTGTGGGTCACGTCGCCGTCAAGGGACAGGCCGAGGACGAAGGCATGGGGGGCTGGTTGCGGCTGCAGCCAGATCGGTAGACGGAACGCCATCTTGCGCAGGAAAGGCCAGTTCGACATGGCATCAAGCAGGGCGTTGCGCGGCGCATACAGCGCCACCCAGTAGGTATCGCGGCCGTTGCTCGACATGCCGTCCGGAATGCCGGGCAGGTTATCGAAAAAGATCTCGTGTTCGCCGGCGCGCTCACCCTCGATCCAGTAGCGAACGATGTTATAGCTGCCGGTCTGGGTAATCAGCACCGATTGCTGATCCGGCGCCACTGCCACACCGTTGGCAAACTGGAGGCCATCGAGCAGGGTAGTGGTCACGCCAGTGGCGGGATCAAACTGCAACAGCCGGCCATGGCCGCCGTGCTCGATAACATCGTCGCGGGCTTTCATGGCCGGGCCGAATTTGCTGGATGCGTCGCTGAAGTAAATCCTGCCGTCTGCGGCGACATCGACGTCATCGGTAAACAGAAACGGAATGCCGTCGCTTTCAGTGGTCAACACTTCAATCTTTCCTGACATGGCAACGCGCAGCAGGCCCTTGTAGCCATCAGCGACGATCAGGTTACCGTCAGCGTCAAAATCCAGCCCCAGCGGCCGGCCTTCGGTATTGGCAAGCAGGTCAGGGTTACTGCCATCGGCATCGAAGCGCACCAGCCGGCCATCGTCATAGCCGACAAACAGGTTGCCGAAGGCGTCAATGGCCACATCTTCCGGGCCGTTGCCTTCATTCACACCAAGCCGGGTTGCCGTGGCGAGACGGTCATTGATGGCGTATTCACCGGTCAGTGCCGGTGCGGTGGGTGCCTGCCAGGCCACCGGTTCGATCGGTACTGGCCAGAACAGCAGATAGGCCAGCAGCGCGGCCAGTACAGCAAAGGCAATTTTCATCGGTGTCTCTCCCTGTGAGTGCCGGCAGTGTAGAAGAGGTGGCCGCGGCTTGTCATGGAATCAGCCGGCGCTGTGGCATACTCGGTAGAAACCGGGTTAGAGGGGGAGCGAATGGCCGTTATTTCAAGAGCTTGTCTGTTACTGCTTATGCTGACGACGGCCTCATGTGAACAGCCGCCCCAACCTCCTGTCGAGTCCGGAATTGCTGCTGGCAGTCTGGTTGAAGCAGATAACAGCTATATCGAAACCGGCGATCTCCCGGCCCTGCGTGAGCGCGGCGTGCTGCGCCTGCTGGCGCCACGATTTGACGCGGATCCCTCGCTGCCGCGCGAAGGCTTCCCGCTGGCCAGTTATCGGGACACCGCGGAGGCTTTTGCCCGCTCTCTTGGTCTGCAATCGCAATGGATTCTGGCAGATGACTTCAGCGCCCTGACCGAAGCTGTGCTGGACGGCCACGGTGATCTGATTGTCACCAACCTGACCCGCACTGATGCCCGCGATGACCTGCTGGACTTCAGCGTGCCGCTGTCGATTGTCGATGAGGTCTTGATCCTGCCCGACGACATCGCAGCGAAGGCGCTTGAAGACATTGGTGAGCTGAAGATTGCAGTGCCGGAGGGCACGGCCTGGCAGGAAACGGTAGTCCAGCTCAGTGCCCGTTATCCGCATATCAGCTTGCAAACGGAACCTGGCGATCGAACCGACTGGGAGATGCTCGACGGCGTAGCCAACGGCAGCTATCAGGCAACGCTGATGGACAGCAATATTGCCGCCATATTAGTCCCGATGGTTGAGGGTGTGCGGATCGGGCCGGTGGTCAGTCAGGCCCGTGAAATCGGCTGGGCCATGCGGCCCGGGAATGATCAGTTACAGCGCGCCCTGAATCAGTATTTGACGGCGCAGCGCGTGATTACATCGCGCCGCGAGAAGGAGCAACGCGATTTCCCTGAGATCGAGGACGCGGGTGTGCTCAGGGTGATTACCTCGAACAATCCTGCCAGCTATTTTCTCTGGCGCGGTGAGTTGATGGGCTTTGATTACGATCTGATTAGTGAATTTGCCCGGCAGCGCGGCCTGCGCGTCAGCATCATCGTCCGCGATGGTCAGGAGTCCATGTACAAGGCGCTGACTGAGGGTTATGGCGACGTTATCGCCGCAGCCGTGACACGCACCGACGAGCGGGTGGATCGCGGCTGGCAGTTCAGCCGCCGCTATCTGCTGATTACCGAACAGTTTGTCGGAGATCAGGACAGCAAAGTCATCACTGAGGTGGAGGCGCTGGCAGGCAAGACCATTGCCGTCAATCCGGAACACAGCTACTACCAGACACTGCTGGCTTTGCAGCAGCAGGGTATCGCCCTGAAGATTGCCATCGTTGCCAATGCCACCGCAGAGATGCTGATGAATGCGGTGGCGGCTGGCGAGTATGACCTGACATTGGTGGATAGCCATCTGGTAGCCATGGAAACCACGTTCCGTGACGACCTGAAGGTGGTGCTGGATCTCGGTGAAGCCAAGGAAATCGGCTGGGTGGTGCGGAAAGATCAGCCAAAGCTGCTGGCCGAGCTGAATCGGTTCATTGGCAAGCACTATCGCGGCCTGCACTACAACGTCACCTGGAACAAATATTTTGCCGAGCCCAAGTTTATCGGCCAGTACCGCGCCCAGCGGCTTGAGCCCGGCAAACCGATCTCGCCGTGGGATGACCTGGTGCGTCAGCACAGCAGCGAGCAGATTCGTGACTGGCGTTTGCTGGTATCACAGATGTATCAGGAAAGCCGCTTTGATCCCAAGGCAAAATCCCATGCCGGCGCCTTGGGCCTGATGCAGGTGATGCCCAGAACAGCGGCGCAGTTCGGCTACAGCAACCTGTACGAGCCGGAAACCAACATTGCTGCCAGCCTGGCCTTTCTTGAGTGGCTGGATGACCGGTTCCCGGACAGCCTGCCGCTGGAAGAGCGAATCTATTTCAGTCTCGCCGCTTACAACGCCGGCCATGCTCACGTGCACGATGCTCGTCGGTTGGCGCGCAAACTTGGCAAAGATCCAAACAAATGGTTTGGCCATGTCGAGGATGCCATGTTGCTGTTGTCTCGGCCGGAGTACTACCGTCATGCCCGCTTCGGCTATGTCCGTGGTGCGGAGCCGGTGAACTATGTCCGGGATATTCGAGAACGCTACATTGGCTATCTGAATGCGAAAGCCGGAGAGGTTGCGGACTGATTCAGGGTTGGGCTTGCTGCATCTGTATCTCGGCCAGCCGGCGCTGGCTGTCGCCAGCGAGATTGCGGAATGTTGCAGTGGTTGTGCTGATGGCCTTTTGTGCTGCGTGGTAAAGATCCTGCGATGCCTGGTCGCGGATGCTTGAGAATGACGCGGTCATTGCAGCAAGCTTCTGCTCTGTTGTTGCAAGCGCCTGCGGCAGCATTTCCCGGGTTCTGGCAATAAAGTCACGCTGAGCGTCCAGCCGGATCTTCTCATTGCGTGCCTGCCCCAGTTTTTTGCGGATGGCAAGTTGAGGTGCCGAGAAATTCTGGCTGACCAGTTGCTTCTCAAGTGAGTCAATTTCACTCTCAAGCGCCGCCATGGACTCCTCAACAAGTGTGGATGCCTCCATTAATCGGTCACGATGCTGACGAATCCGTTCGCCTTGCAGCTCCAGCTGTTGCTGCTTTTCGAGCAGGCAATACCATTCCTGTGAGGATTCGCGATAAACCTGTCTGGTCTGGGTCAGATCCGTAGTTTCCCGAAGCATCTCGCTAGTGATTTTCCGCCGTAGCGCAGCCGGCAACGGGTATGGACGGGAGAATACAGCCGCCACTCTTGCCTCGGGATCCTCAGGGATCGATTCAAGCAGTCCTGCGGCATTCAGCGCGTTGCCGACAATTTCGCTGTATAGCGCGGCCGCCTCACGTGGGCGGCCGTTTTCCTGCAAGGATTCAGCGGCTCGCAGCAGTCCGTGAAGCGCGTTGATGTCATCGGGGAAATGCCGGCCTACCCGCAAGAACCACTGCAACGCTTCATCGTGGCTCTCCTGAAGCCTCCAGCTTTCGGCAATCAGCAGGCCCGCTTCTGCAGCAACCGGGCTGCCGGTATTGATTTGCCTCAGGCGTGTACGTGCATCGTCAAATTTCTGTTGCTGGATTTCGGTGGCAGACAAGTAAAGTCGAGCACGATCCTGGAGCAACATTTCCGCCGGTGTCCGCGGCGGTGTTTTGATTGCGTCTTCCAGGGTGCTGATGCGCGCAGATTGATCGGTCACTTTGCCGGAGAGCGCGGCAACAAGATGGCCCAGATCCGGCGTCGGGGCACTCGCCGATGTTTCAGTGATATCACGATGGCATGTCAGTGCTGCAGCGCCGCTCTCCTGAGTGAAAAGAATCAGCATTAACACTGGAGTCAGAAGCCACTGGCACGAATAAATTCTGATCTTTTTCATGGAGTCATGAATTGCATTGGCCGGCGACAAGTGCGCGACTATACTCGCGCGCGCTCGTTGGGGGAATTCAGGAAGAAAGTATCATCGTGCACGGACGTTCCGATTATTTTATTGCGTTGTCTTTGCTCGTGGCGCTTTTCGGCGCCGCGCCGTCGCCTGCGGCCGAGCGCACTCCGGAGCAGGATCTGTTCGACCGGCTTCAGGAACAGCAGCGTCGTCGTGATGAGCGTCGTCAGCAGGATATCTATCTGCCCGCAGCGCCGGCGCCGGAGGCGCTGACCTTGCCGGAAGATGGTGGCCCTTGTGTGACGGTGTCATCGATCCGGTTTGAATGGCTCACTGAGGCGGCTCCTGTTTTGTCGGCCCGGCTTGATCCTTTGATCGCCGAAGTGCGCGGTCAATGCCTGAGTGTGGCGGCGCTGCGCGAACTGCACCGCGCCCTCAATGCAGAGCTGACTGCAGGCGGTTATGTCACCAGCCGGGTACTGATTCCCGAGCAGGATCTCGCCGAAGGGCAGCTGGTGTTTATGCTGGCACCCGGCCGGATTGAAGCAACCACCGCCGAGGGGCTGTCGCTGCGTCAGGTGCGGCTGGCGTTGCCGGTCCGTCGCGGCCAGTTACTGAACCTGCGTGATCTGGAACAGGCGGTGGAGAATCTGGGCCGGGTGCGTGGACTGGAAGCGGCGTTTGATATCCGTCCGGGTGCCGCCAATGGCGAGTCGGTGCTGACCATGACCGGCCAGCAGGGGCGACGCATCGGTGCTGCCCTGATCGTCAACGAGAAGTACTACGGCAGCACGCTGCAGGGTTCGGCGCTGGCTAACGTCGAAATCGGTGCGCCGTTCGGGCTCACCGACCGGCTGATCCTGTCTGCCAACAGCGATCTGGATCGCACCGTTTCCGATCGCGCCTGGGGTGCCGGGCTGGATTACGACCTTGGCATTGGTTATTGGCAGCTCGCCGCCGGGTTCAGCCGGCAGGCCTATCTGAACAAGGTTCAGGGCGTACTGCAGCGCTTTGATGCCACCGGCGAAACCGATACCAGCCGGCTGGAGCTGGGCCGGGTGCTATATCGCAGCAGTTTCAGCCGCGTCAGTGTGGCGGCGCTGGCCGGCTACAGCGATGTCCTGAACGCACTGGAAGACGCCACCATCGAGGTCAGCAGCTACCAGCTGTCGAACTGGGGCCTGCGTCTGGATACCGAGCGGCGCTGGCAGCGCTGGCAAACCGGCGGTTCGCTGACGCTGGAGTACAGCGACGGACACGGTCCGGCTACCGAACTGATGGGCGGCGGTGCCATTGCGGATGTTCATAACCATCGGCTTTTGCTTACAGCATCTGCCCTGCATCCGCTGACATGGCAGCGCGGCACTTTCCGATTCCGTGTTGATAGCCAGCATTCCGACAATCAGCTGTTTCCGTTGCAGCGCTGGTCGCTGGCTGCGCGGGTGAAGGGATTCGATGACGTCAGTGTCACCGGCAACAGCGGTCATGTGGTCAGCGCCGAGTATGCGATCAGTCCCGCCACGGCCACCGGGCGATTGCTGTGGCGGCCTTTCGTCAGCGCCGAATGGGGCTGGATTCCGGGGATCAGTAACGAGCCCGGGTTTCACCGACTGGCGGGCGTGACTGCCGGCACCGACCTGATCTGGCAGCGGATGCGTGCCGGTCTGCAGGTCAGCGCACCATTGAACAGTTTCTCCACGACCCGCTCAGGCAACAGCCATGTGTTGCGGGTCAGCATGACGCTGAGTTGGTGAGGTGGCCGATGAAACGGGGTAACCGGTGGATGCGGATGTTCGGGGATGGTTCAGCGATAGTTCTCTGCCTGACTCTGGCGCTGTTGAGCGGTTGTGGCGGCGGTGGTGCCGACGGGGCTGGTGCTGGCGAGCAAACTGATCTGGCACGCTACCTGTTGCCGGCCTCGGAAAGGGATCAGTACTACGACCTCTATCTGGGTGACGCGGAAGACTCTGTTCGGCTGGCCGATTACGAGAGTACCCGCTGGCGCGCACAGGATGACGGCCTTGGTTTTGTTTCCGATGCCGGATTCAGTGGCGTGGCACAGTTGGAGGCGAACCGGATTCTGGAGGCGCTGACAACCGGTGAGCTGCGCCAGTGGCCGCGTTTCGTGGCAGTTTCCCGGACGGCTGAAATTACCCGGACCTCGTCGTTGACGTCGTCAGCGATGTTTTATCAGCGAGGGCCATTTGCAACCACAACAGTGTATTGGCTGGGGCAGCCGCTACGCTCGGATGAGGATGTTATTCAGTTGCTGCATTGGCAAGGCGATGCGCTGACCGCATCACTTTATGCTGCCGGGACCGGGCTGGTTGCCAGCCTGACTTACGATTATTGCCCGAAGCCTGCTTTGCTTCCGGCGCATTTTGATTTCCACACGGTGTGTGGCAATGCGGATGAAGTGCTTGTTCTTGTCAGAGAGCAAGAAGTGGTGACTGATCCAACTGATCCGACTGATCCAACTGATCCAACTGATCCAACTGATCCAACTGATCCAACTGATCCAACTGATCCAACTGATCCGACTGATCCGACTGATCCGACTGATCCGACTGATCCAACTGATCCAACTGATCCAACTGATCCGACCGATCCGACCGATCCGACCGATCCGACCGATCCGACCGATCCGACCGATCCGACCGATCCGACCGATCCGACCGATCCGACCGATCCGACCGATCCGACTGATCCGACTGATCCGACTGATCCGACCGATCCAACCGATCCAACCGATCCAACCGATCCGGTAGAACCGCCCCGGTTGATTCTGGTGCGCGACGATCCTGCGCCAGAGCAGGGAGGTGAAGGGGAGGGCGGTGAAGCGGAGGGCGAGCCGCCGGTAATCGAGCCGCTGGATTATGCACGTTTCCTGCTTCCTGCCGGTGACGCGACCCAAAGCTTCGACGGCTTCGATTTTTTCGCCGGCCAGCTGAGTGCGTATCCGGATGATCTCCAGCTTTACTGGACCCATGAGGAGGGCGGCATCCTGTATCAGGACAGTAATGGCGACAGTGCGCTCTTTACTGTCACGGAGCAGCTGGTTCAGGTTCGCCCTGACGCCGGCGGACAAATCGACTATCCACGCTGGCTGACAGTGGACGATGACTTCAGCTACACGATTCGGGACGACGGCGGCGCGGTCAGCACAGGAGGATTCTTCGCGGCAGGCCCTTACTGGATGGCAACGGTACAGGTTAGTGAATCCCGCTCACAGAGTTTCGCCGGGGTGTTACTGACCGTACAGCGAAGTGAAGACCCGGAGGATGGGCTGGTAAGCATGGACGTCTCGGTCCATGCCCCGGATGTCGGTCGAGTCGCCTCCTTTATCTGGTTTGATTGTGATGCGGATCTGTTGCCGCGTCCGGACACGGATTTCGCCGGCCATTGTGCGTCGGATGTTTATGTTGATTTGCTGGTGACCCCATGAGTCATCCGCGACAGGCAAGACAAGGGAGCAGCGTGATGGCGATTCGGGCCAGCAGGGATGTCGACGTGTCCACGCGCCGGGCCAGCATAGTGGAGCGTGCGCTGGCCGCATGGCTGTCTTTGGTAATAGTCGCCCAGCCGGTGCTAGTGCATGCCACTGAGGTGGTGCCTGTGGATGGCAACACCACACTGGATCAGTCAGCCAACGGCACCCGCATCGTCAATATTGCCACCCCGAGCGCATCCGGCCTGTCGCATAACCGCTATGGCACCTTCAATGTCAGCGACCAGGGCGTCATTCTCAACAATAGCCGTGAAGTGGTGCGCACGGATATCGGTGGTTACATCGAGGCGAATCCGCATCTCGCCGCCGGCAGCGCCAGCCTGATCCTCAATGAAGTGGTATCCAGTAACCCATCTTCACTGCTTGGCCCCGTTGAGGTAGGAGGCCAGCAGGCCGATGTGGTCATTGCCAACCCCAATGGTATTACCTGTAACGGTTGCGGTTTTATCAATACGGTGCGCGGCACCCTGACCACCGGCACACCGCAACTTTTTGACGGCGCAGTGACCGGCTTCGACATTCGTGGCGGCAGTATCGATTTTGAAGGCGCCGGGGCAAACATGCAGGATGCCGCCCGCTTTGATGTGCTGGCCGGCGCCATCCGCCTGAACGCCGAAATTCAGGGCCATGAACTGAATCTGGTTGCCGGCCATCAGCAGGTGGCCTATGGCGACCTGTCGCTGACTGCCAATGACGCTGCGCCGGATACGCCGCCGGAGTTTGCCATCAGCTCATCTTCGGTGGGTGGTATCTATGGCGATCGCATTCGCCTGATCGCCAACGATGCCGGTGTTGGCGTGCATCTGGATGCGCCGGTGGCGGCACAACTTGGCAGTGTTGAAATCAGCGCCGACGGCGCGCTGCGTTTTAGCCGTGTCAGCGCAGCCGATGATGTTGCCATCGCTGCGCAGACTATTGTGGCGGATGGCGCCGCCACCGCCGGTGATCGTCTGGATATGGTTGCCGATGAACAGATCCGTCTTGCTGCAGAAACGTCGGAGGCACGGCGCATTGATATCGAGGCCGGCAGCCTGCAGATCGAATCGGACGCTGCCCTGACCGGACGGCTGCTGGAGGCGGAGCTGGGCAGTCTTGATAACAGCGGCATTATTCGCACCGATGTGGCTGCGGTATCCGTTGCCGGTACGTTGGCCAATCAGGGCATCATCGAAGGTCGGCAACTTGCCCTGAACGCGGCTGAAATTGACAACACCGATGGCAATATCACCGCTACGGCAAGCCTGGATATCGATGTTGATAACTATATTCACCGGGGTGAGGTGCAGGCTGCCGAGCTGAGCCTGAGCAGTGCCGGCGATATTCTTATCGAACAGGACCGCGAATGGCGGCTGGCAGGTGGCGCCGAGTTTGATGCAGCAGGGCAGGTGCGCAACGAAGGCATCCTGTCGACTGCGGATAGCATCGTGATCAGCGCGGAGAGCCTTGTTAACAATGGTGATCTTGCCGCACGGGGTGCGCTGGTACTGGAAGCCAGTGAAGTGGAGAACCTTGCCAACTCTCTGGTTCTGGCGCAGTCGATGAATATCAGAACCGACCAGCTTTTTAATGCCGGTGACATCTACGCCATAACCGATATGGTCATTGCTGGTCTCAATGGCAGCCATGTCGATACCTTGATAAACCGCTCCGGCCTGATAAGTACCTTGGAAGGAAACATCGATCTGCAGGTCAGCCATCTGGTCAATGAAAGGGAAGGAGAGTATGTCTTTTCACCTGAGTGGCATGTTGAAGACTATGACTGGCCGAGCGACTGGGACAAAGAATGCTTCAACAACAATCTTGTCTCAGGCTGTAG